>JASFVS010000208.1:0-5754 GCA_050049715.1 Phycisphaerales bacterium | reverse complement strand
ACGGCGGAACCGCCCAGGCGAGTAAAAGCCCATAGAACAGAATGCTATTGGTTCGTTCGAAGATAATAGTGTATTTTTGGTTTGAGGACAAATTGCAAATAGTGATAGCGAGCCTTTAGTTGGATTTCTGTAATCAGGGTATAATTTCAAGTTGTTGTAGCGAATCCTGTAATAATAAGTTAGCAATAACCCGACAACGCGGGGGGCAATACAACTTCTATTTGCGGAAATAAAAAGTTGCAAACTCTGTACGGTTGCTTTAGAATTTGAATCTAAAGCGTAGTTTTTTTGAAAGGATTGGAAAATGAAATACGATGTAGCTAAATTATCACTGGCTGCTGTGGGTAAGAAACGGATTCTCTGGGCGGATAATGATATGCCGGTTTTAAGCGCGATACGCAAGCGATTCGCGAAAAGCAAGCCGTTGAAGGGTAAAAAAGTTTCGGCTTGCCTGCATGTTACTGCTGAAACAGCTAACTTAGTCAGGGCTTTAAAGGCCGGCGGAGCAAATGTTGTTCTTTGCGCATCTAATCCGCTGAGCACGCAGGATGATGTGGCTGCTTCGTTAGTGAAGGATTTTAAGATACCGGTCTTTGCCATTTGTGGTGAGAATCGTACTACTTATTACAAACATATTCACGCGGCCATCGACCATCAGCCGGTTATTACATTTGATGATGGTGCAGACCTTGTAAACGAGTTACATACCGGCAGAAAAAAAGATGCGCATCGGATTATTGCAAGTATGGAGGAGACTACTACAGGTGTTATCCGTTTGCGGGCCATGTCGAACGAAGGTAAGCTGAACTTTCCGGTCATAGCGGTGAATGATGCGGCGACCAAACACCTGTTCGATAATCGCTATGGTACCGGACAGTCAACGGTTGATGGTATTATCCGCGCAACTGACTTTCTAATGGCCGGTAAGAAAGTTGTCGTGGCTGGATATGGCTGGTGCGGGCGCGGTTTTGCGATGCGCTCAAGAGGAATGGGGGCGATTGTTATAATTACGGAAGTGGATGCAATCAAAGCTCTCGAGGCGGCCATGGATGGGTTTGAAGTGATGCCTATGGCAAAAGCAGCGAAGACAGGCGACTTGTTTGTAACGCTTACAGGTAATAAACATGTGTTGCGTGCTGAGCACTTCCGTACAATGAAAGACCGAGCGGTCGTTGCCAACAGCGGCCATTTCAATGTTGAGATAGATATACCAGCGTTGAAAAAACTGAGTAAAAAGGTCACGCGTAATGTTCGTAACCATGTTGATGAATATACATTGAAAAATAACAAGCGTATTTATCTTTTGGGTGAAGGACGGTTAATTAACCTTGCGGCCGCCGAGGGACATCCCGCAAGTGTGATGGATATGAGCTTTGCGACACAGGCGCTACAAGCTGAATATGTGATGAAAAAACGAGGCAAGCTTTCTGTTGCTGTACATGATGTTCCTATTGAGATAGAGCAGCAGGTAAGCAAGCTCAAGTTAAAGTCAATGTCAATTAATATAGACAAACTTACTCCCGAACAGATTCTTTACCTTGCTTCCAGCGGCGAAGGGACATAAGTTAGTTGTTTATTTTTTGCTCTTTTAATGCTTGGTGGTTCACATAGTACGCGCGTAGTGAAGCTTATGGATAGCAAAGATACGGAAAAGGCGCCAATAGCGATTTCAAAATCTTTTATGGCTGTAGGGCCTACGTTGCACTACAGCCATAAGAATGTACAGAGGTGCTGGCTTCTTGCTGTTGGGGCGTTTGGGATAAGCTGTTTCTTCTGGTCAAAGATAGCCACCGGTTCATTTTGGTCATTCGATATTCAAGCAGTTACGCAGCCGGAATTTTGGCGATTAGGTCAGACAATCACAACCGGCGTGAGCATATTCGAGTACCCCTGGCAGATTGTTGTGTTAGGACTGCTTATGGGTATTTTGTCAATGGTTCCGCTGTTAATATCGCAATTGATGAGTTTTAGTTATAGTTGTGTTTTTATATTAGCGGTGTTTTTTATCGCTAATTTGCCTGGGTTTGCGATTTGTTTGTTAGTAAGTTGTATTGCAGTAGCTTGTCGGCCGCTTCGTTTTCGTTCTCGTTATGTTGCTATAGCATTATGCACGGCACCACAGCTTTTGTACTGGGGCTATTTCGGAAGCTTTAGAGGGGTGGAACCTATTGAATGGGGCTTTTCTTTTGCGCCGTGGATTTGTGCATGGATCGACGGTTTGGCCATAGCGGGGTTTGTTCTTGGTATAGGTCATTATACTCGTTATAGGCCGGGTTTGATTTGGATTTTTACTACCATCACGCTTCTGTTAGCTATCGTTGTGTTTGAAGTGACGATTGGTTTTGATGAATTGGATTATCAGCTTTATATTGCTAAGAATAATCCGGAGCGTGTTAGCGAGTTTAACGACCACAGCATTACGGAAGCACTTGATGAAACAACCAAAGACCCTGTTATAAGAAAGTACCTGGAAGGATTCTTTTATCCCGCCGACCCAATAGCTCTGCGTGCGGAGTTGAAAAAGGAAATCCAGATTAAATTAAGTTATGACCGCTGGCCGAGCTGGTTTTTGGTTCCTGAAGAGTTAGAGTATCAGGCGAAAAGGCAATGGCTTTTTGAACAATATGATTTTTTTATTTCCAGACGTTCGAACAGCCGTCGAATGCCTATAGCGCTTTACTGTAAGGCTCTTCTGAGTGAGCACAGCCCGGATATAAATATGCTTGGGCAAAAAGAGGTATTACATTTCTATTATGATTATCCTTATAAACGTTCGCGAGAGGTGTGGTATCGTTTATACAGTGAATTCGGTAAAAGTCCGGAGTCATTAGAGGCTCGGTGGCGTATTGCAAAACATTGGGCCGGTCAGGGCAAATTCGAACAAGCCGATGCACTTCTTGCTGATGCTAAAGCTATGTTGACGGCCAGACGGTCGGAACTGCTCGAAAAAGAACAAATGCCAGATGAGTCATTGTTCGGGCTGTTTCATTTACCGGCGGATTCTGTGATGACAGTGCCGAAGTTGAACGAATTGCAAAGAAGAATAAGTCAGTTAAGAACACTTATAGGGCCTGAGAATCGAACCGACCAAAATGGGACAAATGAGTGTTTAGCTGAGTTTGTTATGCTTAATCCGCACGCCTCTGATTATCTTCAACGGCTCGATGCGTTACTTGGACGAATGGAGAACAAAGACCGGCTTCAGGATAATGTACAATTAGCTCAGGCGAAACTTATTGCAGATGAGCAACTTCGAGCGGAGAAGTTAGCTCAGCTCCATAAAGATTTCAGTAAGACTGATGGAGGGATATTGGCGTTGTATGAGCTTGGACTTTTAAAGATTGGTTTATATCAGAATGAGCCAAATTCAGAGAAAAAAAGTGAGTATTTAGCGGATGCAAGGATGACACTTGAGGGCTTCCTTAGTTTGTACCCGAATAGTTTCTGTGCCGAGCAGGTAAAGAGGAATCTGGATGGATTGCCAATGAATTGAGGATTTTTCAAACAGCATTCCGGCGATTATCAACAATCAAACGTGAGCAATCAGTTGTTTGGGGTGATTTGGATTGACTTTTCCACAAATCTTGTTAATATAAAGATTGGCTGGAGTAATCTTCCGTTACGTTTTTAAGGCCGGTTTTTCTACGAATTGAAAGAGGGTAATTACAGTGGCGGACTGTGATAAAACATTGCAGTTACAATTGATGTTTGTAGGTGGCTCGACAGATGAGTTTATTCGGCATGTGATGAATTTGTCTGATCGGCACAGCATAGATTTTATTTGTTGCGATGATGTTTATTCGGCCGTTGGTGAGCTGGCGAAAAGTGAAAGACCAAATGTACTTGTTGCGGGCCGGATTGGACAGTTAAGCAAAGAACAGGGCCGTTTTTTCCACATAGTACGTGAAAAGGGCTACAGATGCTGCTGCCTTGCAGATGGAGATACGAATCGACAAAGAGATGTCCTGGCTGCAAATGAAACAGGAGCTTTTATCATAAGTGAGCCGGTAGAAATTGAAGATGTAGTCAGGAAATTGTTGTCGGGAAACGGAGAATGTGCTCCGGGAAAAAGAGGAGGCCGCAGGAGGACACAATTTTTTAAAGATGAATTTCTCACTACAAGGGCTGAATTGGATGCCCTGCTTGAGGAACAGTTAGATGAAAAGTCGTAATCCATCTTTTTACGAGGATACTCGAAAAATTCTTCTTGTCGGTGATATTGATAAAGCGTTTTTGGATACCGGTGCCATCATGGATATGCGCTATGAAGTTTGCACGAGTATGCTTGATGCAATTGATGTTGCTGCAGAGAGTAATTTTAAAGGAATCGGTGTTGTGATGTCCGGGGCATCCGCTAAATTAAACTCGGCTTTGAAAATTTTAAGAAAGAACTGCGATGCTAAAATAATTCTTTTGGCACAAATGTATGAAGAACCTATAGCGATACGGCTGGTTGGCTCATCTGAAAATGGAAGAAGTGTTGCGGATGATTATTTGATTTGTCCTGTCCAGCCCAATAGATTTTATGAAACCGTTACAACAAATAAGGTACAAAGGCCGGCTGAATCCGATTTGTCTGCTGCTATTGACCCAACAGTAGAAATGAGAATCAGGCATCTTGAGAAATTGGCTACAGAAGATGATTTAACCGGCTTGAAAAACAGGAGGTATATCTGGGAATTTTCACGGCAGATTATGGAACATGCCAAAGAGGAAAATGGGCGGGTAACACTGCTCGTCTTTGATATTGATGACCTCAAAAATTACAATGATGTTTACGGCCATTGTGCCGGTGATGAGGTTCTTAAACAAGCGGCTGTTTTGATGGGACGCTGCTGCAGAGGCCATGATGTTGTCGGCAGGATTGGCGGTGACGAGTTTGCCGTTGTGTTCTGGGACGAACCTCAGGCTAAACCTTCCGGTGCGCCGGCCAGTGGTGCCGAGAGGCGCTCGGCAAGAGCCGACCATCCCAAGGAAGCGATTTCAATAATAAAGCGGTTCGTAAGTGAATTGGAGAAATCAGAATTATCCACGCTTCGTGGGCTGGGGCCGGGGGGAAAGGGCGTGCTGACAATAAGCGGCGGATTAGCGAGTTTTCCGCGGGATGGTTCGACGATACAGGAGCTTTTCCAACAGGCAGACCAGGCATTACTGGAGGCCAAGCGAAGTGGTAAAAATAGAGTCTATCTGGTTGGTAAGCCTCAAAGCGATATTGCTGATATCGAGTAGTTTTTGATAGTACCCCATGGAATCCTAAATTTTCGGATGTTGCCTGTCTTTCGAGTCAAAGAAGCTGATAATAATCTCCTTTAATTTAGCCGGCTTGCTAACATATCTGGCTCTGAACCACACTTCGGTTATCAAATGCTCATCCTGCGGCAAACGCAGAGGATTAAACCAGACCGGTTGTATACATTGCGGGGCTGAGTTGCCAGTTCCCGAGCATGGAGAACTTGATTTGATATTAAGTACCTAATCGCCAAATTTACCGGTTCTTTTAGCTAATGGTATTTCTGTAGTAGAACTGCTATTTTATCGGAATTTCCATCATTTTACGATATGACCTGTCTTAAACTCATTTCTTGTTGAGAGTCCTATATTATCATTCTTATTAATTGGTTATTTGCTGTTTTTTAGCCTTTCAAGTTGCAGCTGAAGCAGATAATCAACATGGATGTTTATAATAAACAACATTTTATTAACTGTCTTTTAATGCAACTGTTATCTAAAGTGGTCAAAGTTAAATAATGCCGG
>JASFVS010000207.1:0-5771 GCA_050049715.1 Phycisphaerales bacterium | reverse complement strand
CTGAATAGAGCCATTGGGATCAGGCACAACGGCATGAATATCGACCCAATAAATGTCCGATGTCCTGGGGTTTAACAATCTGTCTCGTCTGGCAAAAAAAAGGTATTGACCATCCTGGGACAAAGAGAATCCATATTCGAATCCTTCTGTGTTAATGTATGGCCCAAGGTTACGCGCAGAGGTCCAGGTATCATCTTCATTACGAAAACTGATGAAGGCGTCGGTATTGCCATATCCTATATTTTCGTCTCCGTGAAAAATCACAAAGCTTTCATCATAAGCAATAGTCGGCTCATAAGCCCTACATGGAAGACTCACCCTTTCCACCACTGGATTGTGTTCCTGACCTGGGCGCACCCGATAGACGGCCCCTCCGATTCGGGTAGAGCCAAAATACATGGTTCCGTCTGTGGTGAAGGAGGGATGCCAGTCCGTGCCAGTGGAATTGATAGGCGCAGGCAATCTAATCGCCTCACCCCACTGACCGTGGTTACGTTCGACGCGAAAGATATCCAGATTCTGAGGCATGGGTGCCCTGCCATCTACAAAATATAATCTTTGGGCATCTGTGGTCGGGAAAATAGCGTTAAACCCCCATCCCTGGGTAGCCGTGGCCAGTATGGGCTCTGTCCAGGTTCCGTTTTCCATATGGGTCTCATATAGTTTGGATAGACTCCAGTTAGCATTGTTGGTGCCAAAATAACACTCGTTACCATCCGGAGAGAAGGTAATATACTCATCCAGCCGATCCTCACGGCTGATGAATCCCGGGGCAAACACCTCGGGCTCGAATCCGGGCGGTTCCTGGCCCATGTAGGGTCCGGTCACGGTCCCCAAGCTCAACTCGGTTATGCAAACCATCAAAAGTCCAACCGTTAGCTTTTGATATGTCGATATCATGAAACATCCTCCAAAAAAATGAAACAGTGTTATATTGTCTATATCCCAAGAGGTAATCATGTAGATTGGTTTTTTGATGAAAAAAAAGAAATTTTTTAATAAATTATGATACTTAGAACCTGTTCTGAGGATGTAAAGATTAACGTATGCGTTCGATTACAAATAAGATTACCTTAAAGACCGTTCGGCAAGCGCGGTCAGGACATGAAGCGAGTCGCTCAAAGGTCGCCAAACGGGCCCAAGAGAGGATATACGCTTTTCTTTATCGTATCACCCTGGATGAGCATTTGGCCGAAGACCTATGTCAGGATACCCTATTAGAACTGTTTCGCTCATTGTCTCGCCTGGAATTGACCAGTGTCGAGTCTTTTTGGGGTTGGGTCTATCGAACGGCCCTTGGCAAAGCTCAACATCATTTTCGCAAGCAAGGAACTCGACGTCTCCACAGCCGTACGCTCGTGGATACGGAGTTCCTTTCTAGGCTGGAGAGTATTCGCGATAGTGATCCTGCTCAAGGGCTATGGCGACGCGAAATTGTTGAGGCTATTATTCGTGCCGTATCGGTTCTTAAAACTGAATATCGTACGGTGATTGCCATGCGTTGTGCGGAAAATCTTTCTTTTTCTCAAATCGCCTCGGTTCTGGGCGGCAGCAAAGCGCGGTCCAGACTGCTTTTTTACCGGGCCAGAAAAGCATTACAGAAGCAGCTCAAGAACCAGGGACTGAAGCGTTCGAGTTTACTGGGGGCCTTGACTGTGTTTGTTACCATCACGAGCCACGGCTCGAAACAAGCCCTGGCTATAACACCTGTGTCTGTTAGTACCGCGTCACTGAACATCGGGCCCAGTACGTATCTACTTCATTTGGCAACCTCCAAAATTGTCGGTATCAGCGCCGCCGTTCTATTGACCACTTCCGCAAGTGTTGTGACGATTGCCGTCCGTCAAAAATCACCTCCACGCTTAAGACCGGCACAGGCCTTCTCTATTGGTAATCTCTATGACAAGAACAACCGCTTTTTTGTTATGCTGTCTGTGCCCTCGTCAGTTTACGAACCGAATAATGGGGGATGGCAAGGATTTCATCTGCTAACTCAGGGCAGACCCGTGGTATTCATTGACCCACTCAGGAGTAGACCCCTTGAATTTTTCATTATCGTTCCGGAGAATCATATGCTTGAGTTGACTCTGCCCAGCCCCTTGGTAGACGGAGCGGGTGCGGACGTCTATGCCGATATCCACATGTGGCGACGTAGGCCAAGAGTTGTTCTTTCCAATGGAGCCGATCAGGAAATAGAAGTGCCTGCCTCAACCTATGCTGGGGCGTATCCCCGCGGATTTTGCTTACTCGGTTACGATATTAGCTCAATACAACTCGACTTCGAGCCGAAGGTTCTGCGTTTTTATGGTGTTAACGATACCGGACTCTATGGCGCATCTGCATTTCATGACTTTGTTGTACGCGTGCAAAAGTGAGCCATTATATGCAGAAATTTTTTTGAGGAGCCATAGAAAAACAAATCGTTATTGAGGCCCGTTCGTGATAGTAGAGTCAATGATGAAAGGTTCACCGCCATCGATAGCTGACTGCCCATTATTGACGATAATGCAATTTTGGATCAGCGGGGTACAGGATGGATTGCTTCGGCCGGGGCCTCTCAGCATAGTGATACCAGTTTGGCCGTTGGCGGTGATAAGGCAACGCTTTAGTGCCGGGCTGCTTCCTTCGGACAGTTCCAGGCCGTGAGTTGTATTATCCATGATACGGCAATTACGAATAGTCGCATCTGTAGCGCTACCGACGATACCAATCGAGCCGGCACGAATAGTTAGGCCGGCAATTTCACAGGCCTCTAAATTTTCCTGTAGTGTGATTACTGGGCTATCGGCACTGCCCTGGATAATCGTACTGCCTACATAAAAGGGATCATTGGGATCTATAGACCGTACTATGATATCTTTATGGGACAAATCTATGCTTTCGTAGTAGATATTGGGGGAAAGAATGATTTCGTCGCCCGGATTAGCCAAAGCAATCGCGCATTCAATCGAATCAAAATGCTGCCCCGTCCTAAGGTTTTCAATTGTAGAACAATTAGTGCAAGATGGCTGGGTTTGATTCGGATCGGTGATTTCACAATATGTGGTGCAGATATAGTCATGGGTGTTTTTAAGAATATTCGGAGCTAATGAAATGGAAAATACTTTCTCTACTCCGTCACCTATAAAAAGAAGACTCTGATGTCTTGAGTAATCAACAAATTCCTGTGATACGTCGCCACTGGAGGAAGAATTAAGATTCGCTATTTTTGCAGGACTCGAACAACTGTAATCAAAATCGCCATAGGAAAAATGCTTAATCTCTCGAGCTATGGATGTTTTGAAATAAATCACCAATTGGTTCATGTCGATAATGATAGACCATTGGGTTCCACCACTTCCTAACGCCCGGTCTAATATTTGGAAACCGTAATCAACTGGGTCTTCTAAGTTGCTGCTTGTACTGTTCTTTATCATATTAGCAGCCTGAACAAATCGGTCATCTCCGGAGCGATTATTTATGTCGACCGGAATAGTGCCGCCAAATCCTTCGTATCGACTGATATTTACCAGCTCACTTTCATAGGTGCTGTTGGCCAGAACCGGATAAGGCATAGATGCGCCTGTGTGAATGACGGGTTCTCTATTTAAAAATTCGATTGCTGCGGTATTACCTTCTGCATCGGCCACAAAAAAGTGCCATGCCCAGCCGTCAAGGATAATGTCGTCAATATGGTCAAGGACTTCATGCACGGTACTATAATTATCCAACTGATATTGTATCCACTGCATCATGAACATGTTAGGAATGGTATTGTCTATTGGGAATTGTGTTCCCGACAATGACATTTCACGGATATACAGGCCTGCTTCATTAATGCCGCCTTCGGGAAATTCCCTGCATATTGGTGTGAAGGTGATTGAGCCGTATTTCGACGTCCACTCTATTATTGGAGAGGTGTTTATGGCATTTTGGGAAATCTCTCGCCAGGTGATATTTTTCTTTACTACGCCCCGATTATTCTTGGTGATATAGCCGGGGATGCTATAGGGCATGTCCAGATTTTGCCCGATGATAAATGCCGATTCATTTTTCAGCATAAATGTGGAGCAGGCAAAAAGCACCTGGGTAAGTAACAGCGAGAGTATAATAGAACTAAGCTTATGCATAAAATCCCTTCCAAAAGAAGTTTATCGTTATGAAAATTGTTGAGGACGTCGGTTATAGCCACATCCTGCGATAGGTTAATCCCAAGATTCTGTGGTTTGTTTCAATCATTCCCAATTTTTTCGAGAGTTTTCAATTTTGTTCGCTTATGGTTGGTTCTCAAGGTGGGAATGGGGTTATAATCATTCTATAATCGAATCAACGATTATTGGCTCACCGCCTATGATATTTTCAGAGCCATTTTGGACAATAACGCAGCTCTTGATAAGTGGAGCGCAAGGTGGACTGCCTCGACCTGCGCCGGCAAGCATGTTAATGCCTGTTTGGTTGTTGCCTGTAATCAAACAGTTCAGAAGATGCGGTTTACTTTCCTGTGACAGTTCCATGCCATGAGTTGTATTATCCATGATGCGGCAATTGCGAATAGTGGCGTTTGTTCCTGTGCCTTTAATTCCAATCAAGCCGGTACGAATGGTCAAACCTGCTATTTCACAAGCTTCGTAATTTCCTTGTAGTTTGACCACAGGGCTATCGGTACTACCCTGGATTATAGTACCTCCGATATCAAAAGGATTGTTTGGGTCAACAGACTGCAATACAACTGTTTTACCTGTTAAAACAATCGATTCTTTGTAAACGCCCGGGCTTATCACGATTGTGTTACCCTCGTCGGCATAGTTAATGGCACATTGGATTGAGTTGAATCGCTGATTGGATGTCAGATTTTGAATCGGGCCATTTGGGTCCGGTAGAAACGCATCGGTGCTTACCCAATAGATGTCGTGAGGCCCTTGTCGGTCGCTGGAAAAGAACAGATAACGGCCGTCGTATGATATCCATGGGCCAAGATCCGTGGCAGAGCTGTTAATGATTGGTCCCAGGTTGCGTGGAGCTGTCCATCCTCCCTCATCGGTGGCAAAGCTTATGTGCAAGTCGGTACCAAAAAATCCACCACCTCCACCTGTAGGAGGACGGCGGGATTGGAAGATGAGATAGTCTTCATTTGGCCCCGGTGCGAAGCAACAGTCACCTACATGAGAATTCAAGGTTCTGAGATTCTGAGCCTGTTGCCACTGTCCGTTGACATAGGGAATAACCCAGCCGTCGCAACCGCCCAGACCTCCGGGGCGCCAGGAACAAACAAACATATTGTTCTTTTCGGAAAAATGGCAGCTAAACTCGTAGGACGCGGAGCTGACTGGGGAATTTACCCTAACGGGTGAGGACCAGCTACCCTCGGCAGTACGCAGGCATTGATAGACGCTCGAGTTTAAGGTGAAAAAGAGTTTAGTTCCATCAGACGAAATGCTGGTACAGACGGAAGAATTATTGGTAAAAGGCGCCCTTTGGGGTGTGGTCCATGTGCCGTTGCGACAAACTGACATCATAATCCAATAAGGGGCCCACTCTGCATGGTGCTGAGTGAAATAGCATTCATTCCCATCGGGTGTGAAGGTAATGAAGCTTTCATATCGATTGGGTAAAGAAATGAAGCCGGGTGCGAAAATTTTTGGCACCAATCCGGGGGGCTCCTGTCCGCAATAAGGCCCGGATATTGTTTCGGCACTCTGTGTGCTCGAGACTATTAACAGAGTAAAAATACAGATGATTGGAAGTGATAACTTTAACATAATAAATTCCTTTAATACAAAATTTAGAATATC
>JASFVS010000205.1:0-5802 GCA_050049715.1 Phycisphaerales bacterium | reverse complement strand
GGTCGGCCTGTTTTAACTCTTCTTCCTTGATAGATTCCGCTTCTTTTTTGGCGTTCTCGATAGTAGTTTGTATTATTTCCCGTGCTTTCTGTTGTGCGTCGGTTATTTTCTCGGAATTTTCTTTTTCTACAGATTGTCTTATTTCAGAGGCTTTATTACGGGCCTGCTTGAGAATTGCACTGACCTTCTTCTCGGCTTCGAATACTTCTTCAATTATGTGCTTCATTTCATCAGGTTCCAGACAGTATAAAAATGATACTGCTTAACTATTTCACAAATCCATACAATAGCACAATGCTATCGCTTTTAAAATAATCCTTTATTTTAGTCCACAGGGCAGGCATTACAACCCGTTATGTAAGGGGGTGATTATAAACTATCCGCCGACAATTGACAATATAGTAAATTTTTATCAGTTTTTGCACGTAGAAACCATGGAACGACGGCCCATGCTTTCTTTGCATTTTTTATCTATGCATATGTGCTTTTCGTATCTACCGGATTATCAGTGAGCTGAAGATAGTATATTTGTGGTTCGTTGGCAAGATAAGAAGTTTTAATGCGTAGTAGATTGGTGTGTGGAAGTACATTGGCACCGTCTCAAGTTAATTGAGAAAATTTCTTCAATTTAGCTATCAACAATTGCTATTTATAAAACGCCTTATTAGTAATACCTAAATACCTAAATTGCGAGATTTAAGTAAGTTTTACGGACGTGCTTCTATTGGGATTTTAGAGATATGAAGCCGCGACGCAAGGATGCGACTGCCAATTTAATTTTTCTATCCATTCGGTGTTTACAAGAGCCTTCAATTTCTCCGTAAACTTGTGAGGAAGTACGATTATCGCAAGCAGGAGTATTATATAAAACGCCATACAGTGCTGGCAGTGTTATGAATGGGGGGCAGGTGCGACAACAATTGTTTTAGTGATGTTATTGCGACGGACAGGCACTAAGGTGACATGAAAAGCGAAAACGATATCGTAAAATCTGAACTCCACGAGGAGTGCAAGTCTGCGACGGAATCGCCGAGAAGAGAGTTCGGCCTGAGTCGGATTTTGGGAAACAGGCCGAGGGGGGCGAACTCTCTCTTTCTGAATGAAATTGCTGCAATCAGCGAATATACCTTAGGTAAAACCATGGCGGCTGCTGCAGGACAGCGAGTATAGGCATATCGGCAACCCCAGGTCTCATAAAACGAACATAAGAATAACGGCAGCCATGAACGGAAACCTTAAACGTCTCGTAAAGGAGGGCAAGTTCAGATAAGGCCTGTATTACAGGGTGAATGTTGCTCCACTCTATATACCCCAACCAAGAAAGAGGAGGGAGGACATCCCGATACCGATCGGAAGAAGGTGGGTGACATTGCTGTAATACGAGAGGTGCTCCGTAGAGCCAATTTCAATCCCAGGGGTGTACTCAGAAGTGAGAATTATTAAAATTGAGAAGTAATCGCGATATCTGCTTTACGTCCTCGTATAGCCGTTCGAATTTTAATGGCTTTAAGTTCATCCGCCTTTTCATTATTGCCTCCGCTGACTTATCCTCTAAACGTGTTAACAGTTTTAGACAAATACCACCCGTGATACACAATCATTTATAGGTGACTAAAACGTTAGCATGTTAAAACTAAATTCTGAAAAAATCTGACAAAAAATGGAAAATTAGTCTGGGTTTTGTAGAAAAATAAATAATTTTTTTGACTTTTTGCCTTAAATTTTCCCTATACATCTAACCCTCAATTTTCTGAAGGCCGGCTTTTAATCGCAGGCCATGTGCAAATCATTATTGGACTATGCTTATGTTGGTCTAAGTTTAGGAAAATTCCATGTGTATTATCGGTGTTTCGCTTCATTAGAAAGGCCGAGAATTGTGCTTCAATTTGCTGATAGTGAAAGGCCTGGATTATATGTGCATATTTGTCGGCGTAACAGGTGTTTTTTTGTTGTTATTATTGGAACTTAGCAGTTTAAGTCCTACGTTGACTTAATCCTATGTTTTTCGCTCATTTGCCTGGTTATGTAAAGGCCTATTTCGTCGGGCAAAATGATAGTTATGAAGCGTGAAATAATATGGGAAATATGGGCTAATTGGGCGACTTTGCCCTTGACATTCGGTATGCCAATCTGATATAATGTTGAAGTATTTTTTGTTACGCCATTTCCCTTGATGGGCGAGGGTATTAATATTAATAATTGCGTTTTTTTAGAACTTGGGGATTTTCCTCTGGCTTACAGAGGGTACTTATGATAGCATTTTACCGCGGTTCTAATCAGGAGCCGATTCTTCGGGTAAATGTAACAAATATGTTTAAGGAGACCAAGCAATGAACAATTCGACAAGAATGGTTTGTCTAACTCTTGTTTTTGCTTTTCTTTTAGCGTGCGTGGGTTGCGATGCGCAGAATGCTAAACAGCCTTCCCGACCCACAGGCGCAAAGACCAAAGCCCAGTTGAGACGAGAGGATAAAATCCGAAAAGACACCGCCGCTAAAGCAAAAAGAGAGGCGGCCGCTAAAGCTAAACGCGAAGCTGCTGAAAAAGCCAAGCGGGAAGCTGCCGCTAAAGCTCATGCCAGACGTTTAAAGAAAGCTAGGGAGGCTGAAGAGCTGAAAGCCAAGCGGGAAGCAGCTGCTAAAGCCAAACGTGAAGCTGCGGCAAAAGCTAAAGCCAAGCGCGAGGAAGAGGCAAGGCTGTTAAAGCTGGATGCAGAGGCCCAGAAGCAAGCCAATGTTGGAATGGCCAAGGCGGAAAGCGAAAAGAAAGTCAGGCTTGCTGAATTAGAGGCAAGAGCTAAGAAGCAAAATGATAAGCTCATGGCCGAGCTCAAGGTTGAGCAAACTAAACTTAAACGTCAGCTCGAACAGAATAAAGCTAAGTTGAAAGCTCGGTACGAGACCGCAAAAGCCCAGGCCAAGAAAAACAAAGCAAAGCTGGATGCTGAGTATAAGATGTATCAGCAGGCAGTTGCAAAGCTTGAAGCGGCACATAAAACGGCACTGGCGGGACTCGAGAAAAAGGCTGATAGTCAAGCCAAGCAAATCAAAAGAGACAAAAGCATGGTCAAAGCAGAGCTTGCGAAATCAAAGAAAACTTCTCAAATGAAAGTTGAGCGGGCAAGCCTCAAACGTAAACTTGACCAGGACAAGGCAAGGTTAAAAGCTCAGCATAAAAGAGCCGTAGCAGCGGCCAAGAAAGATAAAGCGAAGCTGGACGCTGAAGAGAAGGCTTACAAACAAAAGGTTGCCAAGATCGAATTAGATAACAAGGAAGCTCTTGCAAGACTAAAAATAAAGGCAAATACCCAGGCCGCACAAATCAAACAGGCCAAGCGACAGAATGCAACGGAACTCACGAGGTTGAATAATTCTGCTAAAAAGCAGGCGGCCGGGATTAAGGCTGAGAAGGCGAATCTTAAGCGTGGGTATGACCGGAACAAAGCCAAGTTGTCTGCCGAGTATAAACAAGCTAAGACAAAAGCCAAGAAAGACAAAGCAAAGCTGAAAGCTGCGGAAGGGATATATAAGCAGAAAGTTGCTCAGCTTGATGCAGAGTATAAAAAGGCCCTTAAACAGTTACAGGCAAAAGCTGATGCCCAGGCTTCGAAAAACGCCCAGGCAAAGCGAGAGAATAAAGCCAAGCTTGCCGAGCTGAATGCCAAAGCTAAGCAACAGGCCAAAGAGATTAAGGCTGAAGAAGCAAAGCTTAAAGACCAGCTTGGGCAGGGCAAAAAGGCGGCTAAAATATATGGTATTGCAAAACTCGATTCTGATTATAAGAAGAGTGTCAGCCGGCTCGAAGCGGAATACAAGGAATCACTTGGAAAAATCGAAGGTAAGGAAAAAGCCCGGGCCGAGATGATTGCCAAGGCCAGGAAAGATAGTGAAGCCAGGATGGACGAGCTGGATGCCAAAGCTAAAGAGCAAGCCAAAGAGATAAAGGCCGAGAAGGCAAAACTCGAGCTCAAGCTCAAGCAGGACAAAAAGGAAGAAGAGAAAAAATACGGATTGTCCAAACTGGCTGCTGATTATATGAAGGACCTTAACGCACTCGAAGAAGAGTATTTGGCTGAACTTGAAAAACTTACGGAGAGGTCGGATGCCCGAAAAGCCGAGTACGCTGCACAGAGAAAACAAATCGAGGAGGATTACGAAAAGGAAGTAGCTAAGATAAATCTCAGGCTAAGGCTGAAACAACAGGCGGCACGAATTGCGAAAATGAAGCTGCCTGAAGATAATACCCCACGTATGAACGTTAGGGAATTGCGCATAAGCGGCAATACCCTGGTATCAACCTCGGAGTTATTGAAGGACATACCTTTAATTTATAATGCTTCGGACAAACCAATGGGGGCGGCGGAGAGTTCCGCACTTTATGACCTTCGAGTGTTGCAGCAGATAGTTGTGGAGCCTGGTGAACCTCGTGAAGTTTCAATGAGGACTATCCAGGGCTTTACTCAGTATCTTCTCTCGGCTTACCAGGAAGAAGACCAGGCGGGTATATATGTCTATGTTCCCGCCGATGCAATAACACCAGACAGGCAATTAAAAGACGAAATTTTGCCTATTAATATTTTGGAAGCGTCAGTCAGCTCATCGTCGACAGCTTATTTCAATCCCGAGAACGAGAAAGTTGAAGAAGGCTATCTCAGCAGTTCTGCAATTGAAGAGTGGTCGCCGGTGAAAGAAGGTGAAACTCCTGACCAGAAAGAGCTGGATGATTTTGTCAATCTGTTAAATAAGAATCCAGACAGATACGTTTCTGCAGTCGTATCAAGAGGAACCGAGCCGAATTCTCTCGCTGTTGGATACAATATATATGAGGCCAACCCCTGGCACTGGTTTATGCAGGTGGATAATTCGGGTACCAAGGGCAGGCAATGGCATCCGAGAATCGGTGTTATTAATACCAATCTTTTAGGTTACGATGATACATTCACTGCAATGTACCAGGCTCCGTGGGATAAAACTCTGACGGACAATTACGCATTATACGGCAGTTATGATTTTCCGTTGTTAGGACCGGGACTGCGTCTTAACGCTTATGGCGGCTACAGTGAATTTGATATAAATCCGGAAGCCGGTATATTCAACTTCCTCGGAAGAGGCTCGTTCTATGGCGGAATACTGCGTTATAATCTTTTACAGGAAGATGGCTGGTTCTTCGATGTTAAAGGCTCTATGGAGCATACAATAAGTAAAGTTACCCCGACATTATTCCCGACATTCCTTGGTTCTCAGGTAAGGTTCTGGTTGTGGGGAGTTGGTGCCGATTTGTATCGCACAGATGATATGTCGCAGACCTCTCTGTCGTTTGACCGTTATTCGAGTTTATGCGGCGGATCCGGCAGAACCGACTTCGGTCTGGCACGAGTAAATGCCGACACGGACTTCACTTTTTACACTGCTTCGGCCTCTCACAGCCAGTATCTGGATGCGAACAGAATTGGACGGCTTAGCGGCACTTTCAGCTGGACGGGCGCGGAAGACAGACTGGTTCCTGCAAAAATGACCTCGTTTGGCGGGATGTATACTGTCAGAGGCTATGATGAGTACGAGCTTGTTGCAGATGGCGGTATTCTTGCATCTGCTCAATATGAGTTTGACCTTGTGAAATACGATGAGGTTCAAAGTGCCGGTAAATCCGAGGCTGAAAAAGAAGAGCAAAAGGAAAGAGGCGACCTGTATCTCAAGAAGCTTGCCCCGCTGGTCTTCTTTGACTATGGAAGAACCAAGGTAACAAAGCCTATTGCAACAGAAAGAAGACACGAAGAGATATTCTCGGTAGGCGGCGGAGCAC
>JASFVS010000204.1:0-5826 GCA_050049715.1 Phycisphaerales bacterium | reverse complement strand
CTCCTTATCAAAGCCGGACTAACCTTCCATAACACAATAAAACAAATATCCGGGAAAATCCACTAAAATTCATCGTCTATTGACAGTGGTAAACTTTGGCAAGTTCTAATTTTTGCAGGTTAGGAAAAGATAACTTGATGAAATGACAGCTTATCTGTACGAGGCTGGAGGTTTAATATTCCCACATTCCATCCGGCCGGACTTGGAGTAAGCCGGTATCACGATAAAATTCAAGGGTTGCGATAGTATAATCTACCAAAGCCTGCATAGCTGCATTTTGAGCATCGAATAAGTCTTCCTGTGCGCTCAGCACCCTCCGGCTGCTTGCCCGACCATATTGAAGCAAAAGAAAAGTTTTATTAAATCGTTTCTCGGCAAGTGTCAGACTGTCAGATTGTACTTTATATCGTTCGGCTGCTTCTGCAAGATTACGGTAAGCTTGACGCACCTGAAGCCTGACTGTATCAGCGGCCTGTTCATATTCACGCTGTTGCTGGTTCAAGGTTATCAAAGCTTTGCGATAAATATGCTGTTCCGGCACTCGGTCCATAGGCAAGTCAAGCTCAAGACCAAAATTATGCAGCTCTCTGAGAGCTTCGAGAGTATTGCGGTCGGCTCGCCTTGCTGAAATGGAGTTAGTACTTCCAACTATGTTTAATTCGGCCCTGAGATTATCTACGGCAACAAACACCTTACGCTGTGCATCGACAACAGCGCTCGCAGAATTGGCTAAGTCAAGCCGTCTGTACAAAGCTGCTTCAATAACTTCGGCTTCGGCGAAATCGGGCGCGGTCATTTCTGCTGTTCGTAGGGCTTCAAGCTCGTTGGCATCTAATTGGAATTGAGCGGTAGGATGCAAACTTAAAGTTATTTTAAATTCATCAAGCGCTTGTTTGTATTCTTTTTCCGCCTGAATAAAGATATTTTGAGCTTGAAATCTGTCCTGGCGGGCTCGGTCGAGTTCGAATTGGGGCACACGTCCTGCATTGGCTAATTTTTCAACACGCTCATAGACTGTGTTTAGCGTCTCGTAATTTTTCTGTGCATTCTGTACCTCATTTAATTTCAGAAGAGCTCCGTAATACTGGCTCGCAATCTCCACCACAAACATTTTACGAAATCGGTTAAATGAACGCACCGCGTACAGTGTATCGAGTTCTGCTTGGGTGAGGCTTTCTAAGACGACTGTACGGTCTCTGCCGCGAAACAAAGGTTGCGTTACGGTCACGTTTAAAAGCGAGGCAAGACCGCTTCGCAGGTTACCGCTAAGCACATCGACTCCCACAGTAGCGAGCTTTGCGCTGATTACAGCGCCGTTTTCTAATAATTGGTTAAGACCATAGTTGGCTTCGACCCCTAACACTTCGTTATCTCGGTCGGCGGAGTATCCGCCGAATATTCCGCTGAAGAATCGTCTCTCGAACTGATGGCGGGTCAGCCGTTGATCGAGCGCCTTGATATAAAGGGCTTCTTTCTCAGTCTGATATTCTCTATTGTGGGCTGTAGCTAGTTCAACAGCTTTGGGCAGGCTCAGAATACCGGAGTCTGGAACAGTTTTTTTAATTTGAATGTCGTTGGTTGTTGGTGAAGTGCCACTTATTTTGTAATTGGCTTTTGTGCCGAAATCTTCCCGCCATTTTTGGTTTATGATATTATAGACCTGCTCGTCAGCTTCCTTTTTATAGTTATGCTGAGCACACCCGGCCAAAATAAAAAAGCAGACAAAGCCGAACATAATCAAATAAGCCGATTGTCTGGTAAAGCAATTGCGAATCATATACTTTGTTTCTATTCTTTATTATCAAGGTTCTGATTTTTTCCCTTTTTCCATTTATTTACGCTTATGATATGCTTCCTACAATCTGCGTATCCCCACAACCTCATTGGTTATCAGTTTCATTTGAGGCGGGACTTTCACCCGAAACGGCAGACCCCACTGCGGGAAGTTCGGATTTCTCCACAATCGTGCCGGAAGTTGTTCCACGGTTGGCCCGACGTATATTATTTGAGAGCGCGCGGTTTCAAATTTTGTTCGCTCGCTCGTTTTAATGAGTTCTACAGACATTCCTTTGCGAATTTGATTCATCAAATCCTCGTTTGCATAAGCAATAATGTCTGTGGGTTTAACTTCCGCTATAGTGAGAATCGGTTCACCCGCTAAAACAGCTTCTCCCGGCCAACGCTGAATCTGGCTTACGACACCATCGATTGGAGCAGTTAACTTTAATGACTCTCTGGGTTCTAATGCCTCAATTTGCACTAACAATTCGTCCATCCGCCGTTCCTGAATTTTTATTGCTTTTCGTATAACATCCAGGGCATCTTCTACTGAGGGATGGTGCGGCTGGTATTGAGTATATTCATCACGTCGTTGTTGGGCCTGTAACAATGTGGCCTGCGCCTGTTCTAATAAACGCTCATTTTCTTCTATCTTTTTAGCGAGTGCGTCGTACTGTGCGGTTGCTTTCTGAAGCTCATAAGGTGCCACCGCATCTTGTGCCAGAAGCTCCTTGGCGGTTTCTACTTCCAGCTCTAAATCTTCCAGCATTATTCGGTCGGTTTCAATTAGTGCTCTGAACCGAAGTATATCAAGTCTGGCATTTTCTACATCTATGGAAAATCTTCTCCTGTCGTTAAGGCGGGTAGTTTCTCGCTCGACCTTATTTGCAAGCAAATCATCCTGTGTGGGTACTAATTGAGCTGTTAAGTGTTCAATTTCTGCTAAGATGATGTTCAATTGCGCCTGCAGTTGGGCGCGGGGTCGTTCGTTATCAAGTATAGTATCTACCACGGCGACCGGTTGTCCTGAGCTGACTTGATCGAACAATTGAACCGGCACGCTTTTGAGGCGTCCTGTGCAATTGGCTGCGATTTGGCGTATCTCCCCTTGTGCTATCCCCAACACTTCAAAGCGTTGTGTCTGCTGGGAGAAAAGAAAGATTATACTCCCCACGGCGCCTAACCATACGACAATAGGCAGCAGATGTAAACGCCAGCGAAACGGATAACTTCTGGAGCTTGTAGTTTTCATTCGTGACTTAGACCTCCAGCAGCCGTTCCTGCATTGTTAGACTTATATTTTCAACACCCTCGACTTTTTGTAGTTCGGATAGCATTTCCTGATTTTTTGCTGCGTTTCGTATCATTAACTGATAAGCGTATTCAACTTCGGAAGTACCGAAACCACTGTCCTGTGCGGAGATGAGGGTAAAACTGCCACAGAAACGTTTAAGAACAGTGGGTATTGGGCTGTCAGGCCCGATATGCCCCCTGAAGTTGAACCGTAAAAAACCGTTGTGAGGCTGATGTGTACCAAAGCTTGTAAGGTATAAATATATTGCTATTAAACTCAGAATGATGGTCCCTAAAATGGCCACGTCGTAGCGTTGAGAGCCTGATGCCATGCCCACAACCAGCGTACAAAAGATGAAGGCTATATCTCTCGTATCTTTAACTATATTGCGGAAACGTATAATTGCTAACGCACCCATTAATCCGACTGCCGTAATTATGCTTTTGCCGATTACAGCCATAACCATTGCCACAACAACGGTAATAAGAACCAGTGATTGGACAAAAGATTTTGAGTAAGATAGTCCGCTATGAGTGAAGTAATAAACCCAGGCTATGAATTGCCCCAAAACAAAAGCAAGGAGCAGAGACAAAAGTATCGATTCGGGAGTAAACACCCCTCCCGTCGCGGAAGGACCTTCCAGTATTTGCCAAATTCTGTCCATTTTAATACTCCGCTAAAACGGGAGCGCAGAACTTTAATAAACAAGAGTCCTGGATTGACGAAGCGAACTTTGATATCGATTGGTGTCGTAAATCGAAATACTTCACCATTCTGCTTAGCCAAATAGGATAATGACCGGTAAACTTGACTTCCAGGATAACACCACCTAAGGTGTAGGGGTTAAGCCGCCAGCCTGGACCGCCGAGTCTGACTTCAGGCACGTTGGTAATATTGTAGGCAAGTTCACGGTCAAACGTTACTCTTACTTTATTTTCCGAACCCCCTTCGAATGCATGTCTCATATAACGAATCAAAACCGCAGGTTTGGCTTTGATATTGCTCATATACAACTGAAACTGATTGATTGCCTCTACATCGGAGGTGTAATTCTGCGGTGGCAGAGGCATACCTGCAAGCAAAGTTGCTACGTCACGATTCATAACTCTGGCCCGGCTTTTATGGATAATTGTGTTTATCCGGCGTTTAATCTCGAAAAAGCGGGGATAATCTGGTTCATCTGTATAACTGCGGATTCGTAGCTTGAAACGGTTTTTCTGACCTCCCAGGCTCTCTTTGCAAAGTTTAAAGTCGTCTGAATCCAGATAAAGACTCACTATCGGATAGTCTCTGCGTCGCTGCAATTTACAGTACCGGTCAAGCTGAAGGTATGGTTGAATGAACTGTGCAATCGCCTCGGCCGTGGATTCCCTGATGTGGTATTTTAGCTCATTACGGCACCTTAGAGTACGGTCGGCCGGCATCTCAGATTTTTTTGTGACTTTCACATCACTTTTATGACTGCCGGAATCACTGTTCGATTTTATAGTCGAAGTTTGCTTTGGTAATTTATCTTTGAGCATAACAGCCTTTGTTATTACACTGTTTGTAAAAGAAGTTGAAGGTTATTAACTTTCTTATTGTTAAAATTAACAAATTTTTAACATTATTATAGGACTACGCTTTGTTAAATTCCACCTGAACCAACTTTTTTTCTCCATAAACAACGCCTTTTAGCATTGTCTACATAAGTATATAATACAACGATTTTACCTATTCTAACATATTTTAGGTAGTTATGTCAATAACATTTTAACTCTTGATGTTACGGCCGTCCTCCTGTTTAATTTCAAAAATCGCTGTAATAAACGTCTAATCGCCCATTTTCTAAGTAATCCTAGTTTATAATTGTGGTTCATCATTGAGGCGTAAAGGCGAAGGTGTTGATAATACCCGCAAAGTCCCTTCTCCGTTCGGGTATCTGCCGAAAGAGACATCGAGGTTCTGGAATCCGAATGTAACAGAATCCAGAAGCATATTGCCGTGTGCATCTGTATCGAACAGCCAAACTGTTTCGCCTTGCGATGAGAGTTTATTGATTCCTTATTTTGACTTTATATAATGACATTCTGACTGGGTTTTTGAAATAAGGTAACAAGAATATGTCTTTTACACATTTTTCACAATCACTCTGTTTATTTCCTTCAGACAAACTAACGAAAGAAAGGGAAATTGCCAATTTTCCAGTTTTCACCTACGTAAATTAAGACGATTCCCGAACAGACTTTATTGCATTTCCGAAAAAAATACGCAGCATTCTGAAAAATACCACTCATCATCCCTGCTTTAGGCACAGCACGGGTGGCAGCCTCAAAGCCGAAGGCTTTGGGGATGGTTTGCATCGTGAAGTGGAGAAATCTGGTTTAGATACGGGTTTTTCGGTCCACTCTGCCTAAGGTATAAATTCAATCTAAAATGTTTCCTACAAAGCAATTTCAAATCTGAAATCCCCTTTTACTTCCATCGAAGCTGGTTAAGCTCCTCTCTTGTGCGGATGAACTTAACAGTGCCGTCTTTTAAAAGGACACAGCCGCCCTTGGGATCGTGGTTGGTGAAAGTAAACAGTTCAGGACCGCCATGCTGATTCCAGCCAGCCTTGGTCTCGAATAAAAGAACCATGTCTGGTGGGGAAATTGTCGTGCAATTGGAGTTCATCGCATAGTGACATTCGCCTTCGATTGAACTAGGACATCTGTATGGTTCTATAAGCGTGTATTTCCTTCCTGTAGTCAGATAGGCTTCAACCAAAGCAT
>JASFVS010000202.1:0-5843 GCA_050049715.1 Phycisphaerales bacterium | reverse complement strand
AATCACGCCAGCAGGAAATTACCTCGATATCGAGATATGTCAAGGCGCTGGCAAGGGAACTGAACATTCCGGTTATTGTGATGAGCCAGTTGAATCGTTCTCCGGAGGGCAGGGAGGGACACAGGCCAAGGATGAGTGATTTACGCGAGAGCGGCAGTATCGAGCAGGATGCCGATGTCGTTATGCTGCTGCACCGCGAGGATTATTATCATCGCGGCCAGGAGGATTATGAGCCGAACAATACGGCTGAATTGATAATAGCCAAGCAACGCAACGGGCCGACCGGAAATGTAAAACTGACTTTCAGGGAAAAAGTTACTCGGTTTGAAAATGCTTCACGCATAGAGCAGACCGCAGATGGAGGAGTACCGTTTTAGCCCGCTTTGTGGCGAGGCAAGTATAAATCCATTTTAATTTCTTTTGTGACGGGATTCACGATATATGAGAGACAGGATGCCAAAAACAAGATACAGAAAACAAAAAACGATATTTATTGTCCTTGTTCAGGTTATGCTTTTGTGTTTGTTGGCGGATTATGCGTTTGCCGCCGGCGCCACGGACAGCAACGGCAAAAACGTAATCAAATCGATTAGTTTTGTTAACAACCATGCGGTCAAGAGCAGTACCCTGAGGAAGAAGCTGGATTTCGAGGTGGGCGACTATCTTGACCCGATTCTTGCCGAGGCGTACAGGAGGACCATAGTCGAGTTTTACAGGAAGAAGGGATATGCTTATGTGAGCGTGGGGCTGGATGGTAGCATGCTGCAGCAGGGTGATATTGTTTATATATTGAACGAGGGGCCGAGGGTCAAAATCGGCTCGGTGAATTTTGTGGGTAATAAGTCTATCAAGACCTCGTTGCTTAGAGGGGTCGTAAAGACAAAAAAGAGGAAAGCATTTTTTTGGCCGAGATACTATGTCGAGGAAGTACCCGCCGAGGACGTGGCAAGACTCCAGGACATCTACTATCAAAAAGGATTCCTCGATTACGATATATCCGTTAAAAAAGAGGTTACCCAGGACAGAAAAAAGGTGCATATTACTTTCGTGATAGATGAGGGGCCGGGTTATGCGGTCAAGAAAATTTCTATTTTGGGTAATGAGTACTTCGATGATGACAGGCTGCGGGAAGGTCTGGAGATGGGAAGCGGGGAGATTTTCAATAAGCGAAAGGCTGATTTACAGGAGAAGAAAATACTTAAGCTTTATCGTGAGAACGGCTTTATGAATGCGGTGGTTGTGCAAAGGCACCGATTCGTGCCTGATGCTAATGTTATCGATGTCGAATATAGTATAAATGAGGGCAGGCAATTCAGGATAGGCAAGGTTGATATAACGGGTAATGAACAAACGCAGGATAAGGTCATCCGGCGCGTGCTGGATGAGTATGGTTTCTTACCGGGTCAGCTTTATAATGCCGATTTGGCGCCCAGAGAAGGTAACGGTGATTTAGAGAAAAATGTTCAGGCGATGACAATGGCCGAGGAGGTAATTATCAGGCCTGCCGTGCCTGAGGACAAGGCGCCCGACCGAAGAGATGTCAAGGTAAGTATTACCGAGGGCCAGACGGGCTCATTAATATTCAGTGGAGGTGTTTCAAGTGACAGCGACGTTATCGGCCAGGTGATATGGGAGCAGCGTAACTTCGATATTTCGGACTGGCCTGAGAATTTTGGGGAATTCATATCCGGCCAGGCCTTCAAAGGCGCCGGACAAAGTTTGAGACTTGCACTGGAGCCGGGAACTATATACAGCCGGTATTCGGTTTCGTTTACCGAGCCATACTTCAGGGACAAACCCGTTTCATTAAGGGTTGAAGGCTCGAGCTCGACCAGAGAAGTTGAGAGACGCGGTCAGCACCAATTTTATGACGAGGAAAGGGATAAGGGATACGTAGGGTTCGAGAAGCGATACGAAAACAAGTGGCGGAGAAGTATTGGCTTCAGAGCTGAAAATGTTAATATTAACGACCTCTATATAAATGCCCCGAAAGAGGTGATGGATTTTAAAGGTTACACCTTTCTTACCGGAGTCAGGGTCGGTTTTGGAAGGGATATGAGGGATAACAGATTTAACCCGAGCGAGGGTTATAATTATAATGTAGGTTACGAACAGGTCAGCGGTGATGAATCTTTCGGTATATTGGAAGGCAGATACGTTATGTTCAAAACTCTTCATGAGGATTTGCTCGAGCGAAAAACTATTTTGGCGACAAAGTTTCTCGGGGCGACGACGTTGAGTTACGCCCCACCGTTCGAGAGATTCTACGCCGGTGGAACCGGTACTTATGGTCTCAGGGGTTTTGATTATCGGGGTGTTAGTACAAGAGGCCTGCAAACGGGCGTTGCTGTTCCGCAGCGTGAAGACCCGATAGGCAGCGAATGGATATTTTTAGCTAATACCGAATTAACCGTTCCTCTGGTTAGTGACACTTTTGGGGCATTGTTCTTTGTGGACAGTGGTGCGATAGATACCGGCGGATATCGAGCTTCGATCGGTGCGGGCATACAAATACTAATACCGCAGTGGTCCGGGTCGGTACCGATGAGGTTCGAATTTGCTACGCCGTTCATGAAAGATGACGACGATGAAACGCGCGTTTTCAGTTTCTCTATGAGAGGGCTGTTTTGAGATTATAAAATACAGGATTAAAGAAGAAAGGATGACTTATGAAGACCAGGATTATGTTTTTAGTTTGTTTGACGGTTATCGTCATTTTAGCGATAGGTTACGAGTACAACCAAGCCCAGGCGGCCGGGTCCTCTTCTGCGAAGATTGGTGTTGTCAGCATTATGAAAATCTTCAAGGACTGCAAAAAAAGCACTTTGCACAGGAATGAGGTTATCAGTGAGCAAAATAGAATAAAGACCGAACTGGAATCGCTTTCCAAACAAATCGAAGCTCAGGAAGCCGGGCTCAGGGCATTAAGGCCGGACAGTATTGATTATATGGCGCAGCGGAAGGAATTGATTGATAAGCGTTCAAGCCTGGAGGCCCAGCAGGAATTCAACAGGGAACGGATGGTATTAAAAGAATACACGTGGAGCAAAACATTTTATACGGAGATTCTTAAGGTAACTTCCGAGATAGCGAGAGAGAAGGGGCTGGATTTGGTATTAGAGCAGGATCAGATTGACCTTCTTCCGTTGGGCGTTAATGATATTATGAGGACCATCAGCACTAATATAGTGCTGTACAGCAGCGGATGCGTGGATATTACTCAGGATGTAATGGCTCGGCTTGATAGATAATATTAATAAAACAGGAAACAAATATACAAAAGGAATATCCGGTATCCGGTGCTGAAAACAAAAAGCAGCTTATGATGCACTTGATATTTGATATACGTGAAAAAGTAATTTATTATATTGTAGGTGGCGGGTAATTTATTAGTCATTTTACCAACAACCACATTTAACATGTTGATGTTTTCATCTCACGGTTTGAGTTGAAATGGGTTTAACTATAATACAATTAGCTAAGCGCCTTGGGGCCGAACTGGACGACCAAAGCAAAGACCTGAGCGCGCAGATAAGCGCTGTGGCTCCTGTCGAGACGGCGGGTGAAAGTGAAGTTACTTTCGTTTCGCACAATAAGCATAAGGCAGCGCTTGGGAAATCTCGTGCCGGAGCGGTGATTGTTTCCGAGCATCTTGAAGGTATAAACAAACCCCAGTTGGTTGTCAAAAACGTCAATGCCGCCTTAATAGAAGTCCTGAATATTTTTACGCCTAAAATTCAGGCTGTGCCGACCGGTATTGACACGACTGCAAAGCTCGGAAAGGGTGTCAAGATAGCAGGCAGTGTTTCTGTGGGTGCGTATGCAGTGATTGGTGACAATGTTGAAATCGGGGAACATTGTGTAATCGGTAGTGGCTGTAAGATAGGTGATAATACAAAGCTCGGTAAAAATTGCCGTATCGACAGCAACGTTGTTATCTACCACGGGTGCACTTTAGGTAATAATGTAATCATTCAGGCAAACAGCACAATCGGCTCGACCGGTTTTGGGTATTCATTTATCGACGGCGCCCATAGGCTTGTGCCCCACAACGGCGGAGTTGTGATTGAAGACTTTGTTGATATAGGAGCCAATAGTTGTATTGACAGAGCAAAATTTGGCAATACTATAATAGGGGCCGGCACTAAGATAGATAATCTTGTGCAAATCGCCCACAATGTTGTAATCGGCAAATGCTGCCTGATAGCTGGTCAGGTTGGTATTTCCGGCAGCTGCAAGATTGGCGATGGAGTTGTGCTGGCGGGGCAGGTGGGATTGGCGGATAATTTAACAATAGGTGACGGTGCAGTGGTTGGCGCTCAGGCCGGGGTTACTCATAATTTGACGGCCGGACAACAGGTGCTTGGCAGCCCGGCGCTTGACGCGAGGGATGCTTTTCGGGTGTTCGGTGTAAGAAAGCGTTTGCCGAAGATGGTGGAGCAGTTAAGGCACCTTAACAAGAGGGTAGAAAGACTTGAAGCTGCAGAAGACGATAAAGAGTGAATGTAAAATGCACGGTCGGGGTTTGTTCGGAGGCGAGGAGACTAAAGTCGTTTTTCGTCCGGCTCCTGTGAATTCGGGTATAACTTTTATTCGTACTGATATCCCCGAATCGGTGAAGATTAAGGCTATCGCGACTAATATTGCCGAGCGCAGCAGGCGTACAACGATAAAGAATGGTTCTGTTAGTGTAGAGACCGTAGAGCATTGTTTGGCTGCTATCAATGCGCTTGAGATTGATAATCTTATTGTAGAGGTGGACGGCTCGGAGCTGCCGGCACCTGATGCCAGCAGCGCCGAGTATTTCAAAGTTCTCAAACGTGCCGGCTTGTATGAGCAGGATGTTGACAGAAAAGAATATACTATTAAAAAGCCCATTACCCTCAACTCGGGCGATGCCTGTGTTTATGCTCTGCCGTATTCCGAGGACGGATTAAGTTTGACTTATGACCTTGATTACGGCGGACACACCGGTATCGGCAGGCAGATTTACAGTTGCCGGGTTACTCCTGAAAGTTTTGAGAGGAATCTGGCAAAGGCACGGACATTCTTGCTTGAAGCCGAAGCCAAGCAGTTTCAGGCGAGGGGAATAGGAAAACATATCACACCACGTGACATTCTGGTCATCAACTCGGACGGACCCGTTAAGAACAGTTACAGATTTCCCAACGAGTGTGTAAGGCATAAAATCGTCGATATGATTGGTGATATTGCTCTGGTTGGGCGTGCAATCAGGGGCAGAATTGTGGCTTATAAAAGCGGGCATGCCCTCAACCAGCAGCTTGCGAGGAAATTATTCGAGGCGGCCGAGCATCAGGAGCGTATAGCCAAATCCGGAACGGATGCGCTGTTGGATATTCGTCAGATTACAAAGGTTCTGCCGCACAGGTATCCATTTTTACTTGTGGACAAGATAATCGAAATAGAAGGTGATACGAAAATAAAAGGTATAAAGAATGTCAGCTACAATGAGCAGTTCTTCCAGGGTCATTTTCCCGGGACGCCGATTATGCCCGGCGTTCTTATCGTGGAGGCAATGGCGCAGGTCTCCGGCCTTTTGTTTTCGCAGAGACTGGAACATACAGGTATGCTGGCCGTTCTTTTAAGTATGGATGGTGTAAAGCTTCGCAAATCTGTTGTCCCGGGTGACCAGCTTATACTTACTGCTGAGACTGTTAGAATGCGAAAGAGAATTGCGCATTGTCAATGTAAAGCTATGGTTGGCGAGACAGTTGTTGCCGAGGCGCAAATCAGATTTATGCTTGTCGATAACGAGAAAGGATAGAGACAGTTTAAACGTGTTATTTGTTGGTAAGTGGTCGTTTGGCATACGGTTTTTACCA
>JASFVS010000015.1:0-18790 GCA_050049715.1 Phycisphaerales bacterium | reverse complement strand
AAGATTTTCAGAAAAGAAAAATGTTCACGGCAAACTCGAAAAAGAATGGGACGATGCAATAAAAAAGTATTATCTGCTGGATAAAACGAATGAACGTTTCCTGTATAATCCGGAAGGATATCCATTGCCTAATAAGAAAAAAGAGCAGCAATATAAAAAGTCTTTTCTTAAGAAAGTTGAAGATAATCTTCGTAAACGGAAGTTTAGTGTTTCCTGGGGGGCAAAGAACGGTAATGTTTGGGATTTTATGAGTGCAATTTGCCAGCACTCGTACCTTCTTTCTTATTCATTTATCCGGGAAGGAAACGACCATAAAAATGTCACATCCAAGAACTGGAAAAAACTGGGTTCAAAGAGTCTTGAAGATGTTAATATCGCTGTTTTGTCCGATGCAATAGATTCAATAGCAAAAGTATATTTCAGAATATGGCGGAAGTATAAAAGGTGGGAGAAAAGGTAAGGGATATACAAAAGTGCATCAGGGCAACCTTTCCATTTATTATTCAGGCAACTGTCTTTTCAGGAAGCTGGGCCGAGTTTGTGGCCGGGGCCGATGGTGTATAATCTTTTCTTTGGCTCGGTGTTCATGTGCGAACAGACAATCTTGCCAATAAAGATTATGTGGTCGCCGGCGGGCATCTGAGACTCAAGCGTGCATTCGAAATTGGCAACGGCATCGGTCAACAGTACCGAATCGATTGATTTTGCAGGTTCGGTATTGCAATCGAATTCAGCCAATTTATCAGTATCGCGGCCGGACCTGGAGCCGAAGAATAAGGCAGCCTCGGACATTTCGGAAGAGGGGAAAGCAACAGTGAAGCATTTCGAGTGGTTAATTGTTTCAATCGAATAATGTTTCTTTGCGACGGCTACCGCCATCATAGGCGGGTTGCCGGAAGCAATCATTGTCCAGCCCAAAGTAACGGGATTGGCTTTGCCGGTCTTGTCTTTGGCGATGGATATTACGAGCTGTTCGGGATATTTGGTTTTAACGGCATCGGAATATTCAACCTGTTTTTGCATTGCATTGCTCCTAAACTGTCTTTATATTCTACAAGTAAAATTATGCGAATAGAATCCCAGGCTTATAAGCATATTGAGTTCCTTCGACTCCGCTGCGCTTCGCTCAGGATGACGAAGGAGGTAAATTTATATTTATCAGATTATACATACGGTTTTTTGTTTAACAAGGCCGAATCAATTTTGTAAGGAAAGGCGAAGTATGGAGCTTGCTCTTCTCGGAGGAATCGTATTTATTGCCAGCGCGGTCGGCACTCTAACAGGGTTCGGCGTATCGACGGTTATGATACCTGTGGCCTTGCTGTTTTATCCGTTGCCGCAGACGCTCGTTTTTGTCGGGATAATCCACTGGTTCGGTAATATATGGAAGCTTGTTTTGTTCAAAGGAGGTATTCGGTGGCGGCTTATTCTGGGGTTCGGTATTCCGGGAATTTTTGCGAGCTATTTAGGGGCGAAGCTGGTTTTGGAAGCCCCTCAAGCTTTGCTGGCCCGGCTTTTGGGTGCGTTTATAGTCATTTACGTGATTTATCTGTTCGTTAATCCGCATTTCAAAATAAAACAAAGTAATATGTCCGCCGTCTGCGGAGGAGCGCTGTCGGGTTTTCTGGCGGGCATTTTCGGAATGGGAGGGGCCGTTCGCAGCTTGTTCCTTTCGGCTTTTAATTTGCCTAAATCGATTTATATAGCGACGGCGGGTGCTATTGCACTTTTCGTAGATACGACAAGGCTTGCGACTTATTATTCGGAGGAAATCCGGTTGGAGGGGCTGCTTTTTTGGGGGATGCTGATATTTATACCGGTCTCTTTTTTGGGGGCGAGGGTCGCCAAGCATTTCGTGGACAGAATTCCGCAGAAGTATTTCAGAGTGGTGGTTGCTGTTTTTCTGTTTTTAATTGCGGTCAAATTGATTATATTACCAGGGTGATTTTACTTAAATTCAGGAGAAAATGATGGATACAATAGGTTTTATCGGCAGCGGAAATATGGCAGAAGCGATGATAAACGGGGTTTTGAAGGCCAACGTTTACAGGCCGGGTACGGTTTTTACCAGCGATATTCGGCCGGAGCGGCTGTCATACCTCAGGGAGCACTACGGGGTGAGAACGACGGAAAGTAACGCGGAGCTGGGGTCGAAATCCGATATTCTGGTTTTGAGTGTGAAGCCTCAAAATATGAATGATGCTCTGGAGAGTATAAAAGAAACAATAAAACCGGATGTCCTTATAATATCCATCGCGGCGGGTATAAAAACATCCAAGATTTCCGGCGTTCTGGGCGACGTTGCAATAGTCCGCGTGATGCCCAATATGCCGGCCTGGGTCGATGAGGGCGCCAGTGCACTGTTTCCGAATGAAAAGGCAAGGAGCAAAGTTGAGATGGCAAGATTAATTTTCCTGTCGGTTGGTGAGGCTATTGTTGTTGACGATGAGGATTTGCTCGATGCGGTTACTGCCGTGAGCGGCAGCGGGCCTGCTTATTTTTTCCTTTTGATGGGCGAGATGATAAAGGCGGGTATTAAGCTGGGCCTCCCTGAAGATGCGGCCAAAGAGCTGGTTATACAGACTGCGAAAGGCGCTGCGTTGCTGGCCGAGCGGTCAGCTAAAAAAGGTGAAACGCCGGATGTTCTTGCAAAGAAGGTCGCTACTCCGAACGGTACTACTGAGGCGGCATTTAATGTTTTCGCCGACAGGCATTTCGACGAGATGGTTTTTGAGGCCCTTCGGCGTGCCGCGGAGAGGAGCCGGGAGCTTTCCAGCGGTTAAAGCCGGATAATTAAACCTGCATAAGAATAATTCATCTTTCATAAGAACAGGTTCGTATGATAAAGGCCGACAATCTAAATAAGCGATATGGTGACATTGTTGCCGTGAACGACGTGAGCTTCGAAGTGCCAAAGGGGGAAACCTTCGGATTGTTGGGGCCGAACGGGGCGGGGAAAACGACTACAATTCAACTGCTTTGCGGACTTTTGAAACCGGACGGCGGAGTTGTTATGCTCAATGGGAAGGCCGACCCCGGTCTGATTGATGTTCGTTTGTCTTTGGGGGTTGTGCCTCAAGTATTAGCTATATATGAGGAGCTTTCCGCAGAGCAAAATCTGCATTTCTTCGGTAAGCTATATGGGCTGCGTGGAAAACTGTTAAAGGAACGCATTAAGAATTGTCTTGAGATAGCGGGTTTGGAGCAGCGAAGTAAGGAACGAGTTTCGAAATACAGTGGCGGGATGAAACGCCGGCTAAATATGGTGTGCTCCTTTTTGCATGAGCCGCCGATTCTGCTGCTTGATGAGCCTACGGTCGGGGTGGATCCGCAATCCCGCAATTTGATATTCGATACGATAGATGATATAAAAAAACAAGGCCGGACTATCATTTATACGACTCATTATATGGAGGAAGCGCAGCGTCTCTGCGACAGAGTGGCAATTCTCGACCATGGCAAGATTCTCGATATGGACAGCGTTGAAAATCTAATCGTCAAACACGGGGGGCCATCTTATATTGAGGCAGAATTCGAAGAAGGACAACTGGGTGCAGATAAAATAAGGCCTTTTATTGACAATAAGGATATACAGTTCGAAGAAACAAAGATTAGATTCGAGACCAGCCAGCCGATGGAATCTTTAGCAAAGCTTAATCAAAGCGGCGTACGTTTTAGCTCGCTGAAAGTCCAGACGGCCAACCTCGAGGATGTTTTTCTTAACCTGACCGGACGGAGGCTTAGGGACTAATGAAAAAAGTATTATTACTCGCCGTCAAAGACCTGCGGGTATTACTCAGTGACAAAGGAAATATCTTCTGGGTTTTCGGTTTTCCGGTAATGTTTGCCCTGTTCTTCGGCGCTATATATTCCGGGGCCAGCGAGGGGCCTTCCGGGATGAAAATCGCAATAGTGGATGAGGACAATTCCGAGTTTTCAAATTCTTACATATCAAAACTGAAATCGGATGAGGCGTTAGAAATAGTACCTCTGGGCCGAGACGAGGCAATCGAGCAGGTCAGGAAGGGTAAAGTAGCCGCGGCGGTTATTATCAAGAAGGGATTCGGGGATGGATTCGAAGCGTTGTTTAACAGTGATGAGCCGAGCTTAGAAATAGCATCGGATCCATCACGCAGAATGGAAAGCGGCTATCTTCAGGGGCTTCTTGCCAAGGCACAGTTCGAGGCGCTCGGAGGGAAGATGACTGACCGGGAATGGATGAGGAATCAGATGGGCCTGTGGCGAAATGAAGTGGAAAAAGACAGTGATGCAAATAATCTCGATGCGGAGCAGGCAAAACTATATTTTAATTTCATCGATTCTTTTGACATTTTTCTAAAGGACGTCAATGAAAAGGATTTTAACGCCGGTTTCGACGGGGAAATATTAAATTTCGACAAGCTGGATGTAAACAGAAAACTCGAAGGGCCCATTTCAGCGTTTCAAATTACTTTTCCGCAGGCTATGCTCTGGGGTATTCTCGGATGTACTGCAACATTTGCAATTTCGATTGTGAAAGAGCGGGCCGGCGGGACGTTCGCGCGTTTGCGCATAGGGCCGATTTCCCGTGCACATATTCTCGGAGGAAAAGGCCTGGCCTGTTTTATGACCTGCATCCTCATAACGAGCCTTCTATGTGTCGGCGCAAAAGCCATTTTCAGAATGCCTATGGGTAGCTGGCTGCTGTTCATTCCGGCGGCACTCTGTGCAGTGCTGTGCTTTGTCGGTCTTATGATGTTTATATGCACACTGGGACGTACCGAACAAAGCGCCGGCGGCGCAGGCTGGGCAATACTTATGATTATGGCTATGATTGGCGGAGGTATGGTTCCGCTGGCTTTTATGCCTTCGTGGTTACGAATGTTCAGTCATATCAGCCCGGTTAAATGGAGTATATTTGCTCTGGAAGGGGCTATCTGGCGAAACCTTAGTCTCACAGAGTTGATAGGTCCGTATCTGATTCTACTGGCGATCGGGGCTACAGCTTTTTCGCTGGGCGTAATTATGCTCAAAAGACAGGATAACTAAACACAAGTCATAAAAAATCAGTAAATACGATTTAAATATTATCCGGCCGCTACAAACTACTCAACGATAATTGCCTCAACGGGACACTCGTCGGCAGCCTGCTGAACAGCATCCTCATATTCGTCAGGTACCTCTTCAACTATGACCTGGGCCATATCATCACCCATATCGAATACCTCAGGGCAGGTATCGACACAAAGTCCACAGGCGGTGCAGGTATCTTCAATTTTCACTATCATAATTAATCCCCTTTATAATTAATTCCGCCACACGCAATTCTTCGATATTTACTACCGAATTACCGATTGCCGACGAATTTATCATTGCGTGTAAAAATGTCAAATTAAAATTTTTATGGAAATCGTCTTTTTCTCTGTTATACTACCGTCTTACAGGAGCATATAAAATAATAAATATTCAATCTTGGGGCCGGGTCCCATGCAAGCCGAGCCCGTGAACCTGGTCAGGCGGGGAACCGAGCAGCCATAAGCGTGTAGCCTGGTTGTGCTGTGGGTAAACCCGGCCATCTTTTGATTTATTATTGATAAATGGTAAATAAGCACCAAAGACAGCAGAGAAGATGAAGGAGCGCGATTTAAAAAGACGAACTAAAAAATTTGCACATCGCTGCGTCAAGTTGAGCCGGGCCTTGCCAAAAACTGCTCTTGGTGATCACATTAGAAAACAGATAATCAGATGCTCAACCTCTGCTGCTTTAAACTATCAGGCGGCTTGTGTGGCACAGTCGGAAGCAGTTTTCGCTTCCAACCTGAGTGTCGCGGTAGAAGAAGCCGATGAATCCTGCTTTTGGATGCAGTTTATAATCGACGAAGAGCTGATTAATAAAAGAAAGGTTACTGATTTGCTGGAGGAAGCTAAAGAATTAACTGCTATTTTTATTAAGTCGAGAAAAACAATAAAAGACAGAAGTTCAGAATTTGTGGCAGAAAATAAATTTTGTGAAACAATCAATAGTCCTTAATCACTTATCAAAAGATGGCTTATACAGTTCTTGCAAGAAAATACAGGTCGCAAACGTTCGACGATGTCGTCGGGCAGGACCCTATCGCCCAGACACTCAAGAACGCCATAAAAACCGATAAGGTCGCGCATGCTTACCTTTTCACCGGTACTCGCGGGATCGGTAAGACAACTATGGCGAGGATATTGGCAAAAGCGCTCAACTGCCATTCAGTTGAAGAACCTACCACGCAGCCGTGCTGCAAGTGCGATAGCTGCGTTGCGATAAATATCGGTGAAGATATCGATGTAATCGAAATAGACGGCGCATCAAACAACAGAGTTGACGAAATTCGTGAGCTTCGTGAAAATGCGATTTACCGGCCGGCCCGTTCAAGATACAAAATCTATATCATCGACGAAGTGCATATGCTAACAGTTTCGGCTTTCAATGCACTTCTGAAGACATTAGAGGAACCGCCGAGCCATATCAAGTTTATTTTCGCCACCACCGAGCCGAATAAGGTCATCCAAACAATTCAATCCAGGTGCCAAAGATTCGATTTCAGCAATATCAGCCCGACTTTAATAGCCGAGCAGCTAAAGTCCATACTCAAACAGGAAAAGATAAAATACGAAGAAGATTTGATATTACCTTTGGCAAAAATGGCAAACGGCTCAATGAGAGACGGCCTGAGCCTGCTGGACAGGTTAATAAGCACCGGTATCGAGCCGTTGAACAGCCAATTGCTCGAGGATTTTTTAGGCTGTCCGAATAGCGAGAAAATCTGGAATCTTATCGAGCAAATCGGCGACAGCGAGGCAGCAGGAACACTCGATGCCATAGAGGATTTGATAAGTACCGGCATAAGTGAGGTGCAAATCGTCGATTCGCTTATCGATTATATGCGGGATTTGATGGTGGTTAAATCCACAGGGCCTGACAGTGAGCTTGTGATTCTGACCGAGCAGCAGCGAAAACGAGCAGGTGAGCTGGTTGAAAAATTCGACGTGGCCGGGCTTGTCTATAATATTTCCTCACTTGAAAAACTTCGCTGGACAATCAAAAACAGCGATACGAGCAGGGCGCTTTTAGAGGCATCCCTGCTGCGGTTTGCTCTGAGTGAACATTTCCTTAATATTGACGAGCTTCTTTCGAGGCTTCAATCGGGAGCGCCGGCCGGCGTAAAAAAAAACCGAACACAAGGCCATAAAATACCAATCAAAACCATAGAGCAGCCGGTAAAGCCACAAACAAAAGTGGTTAGTATGTCCGGTAGTGCGGATGTAGGTTCAATACAAGCCGACTGGCCAAAACTTTTAAAGGTGATTGCCTCTAAGCTCGGACCCGGTACGGTAGGGCTTTTAAATGGTGCCGTGCCTACCCGGTTCGAGAACGGCCTTTTAACGCTGGAATTCAGTGCATCGGCTAAGATGCAGAAGAATATGTGCGAAAGTAACGGCCGGCCGGAACAAATTCAGGCCGTATTGACTGAGCAATTATCGATGCCTGTTAAAGTCAGATTTGAGGTTGCTACTGAACATCAGACAAAAGCCGAAATTAAAAAAAATACTCCAAAGACAACCGGCCAAAAAAGAAGCGAGCTGATTAATGACCCCGCCGTCAAAACAGTTATTCTGGGGCTGGATGCAACAATTACAGGCATCGAAGGGGATTAACAGGATTCACCAGATACATGAGTGATATTTATACAAAAAGTTTGAATAAATTAATCGAGGAATTCGAGAAGCTTCCGGGGATAGGGCCTAAGACTGCTGAAAGGCTGGCTTTTTATATATTAAAGGCCGGGCAGAAGGAGGCTATGGGGCTTGCCGAGGCAATACAGGACGTAAAGAACAAGATTAAAAACTGCCAAATCTGCTACAATCTCTCGGAAGAGCCGGTTTGCCAAATCTGTTCGGATGAGCGACGGGATAAAAGCCTGATATGCGTGGTGGAACAATCAAAAGATATCATTAATCTGGAGAAAACGGGCGCATGTAAGTGGGTATATCATGTGCTCGGGGGGCATATCGCCCCCTTAGAAGGAACCGAGCCGAGCGATTTGACCATCGAGCAGCTAATTAAAAGGGTTCGTGATGGTGATGTAAAAGAGCTGATAATGGCGACCAATCCTAATATGGCCGGCGACGGTACGGCACTTTATATAAGCTCACTATTGAGAAACACGAGTGTGAAGATTACGCGGCTGGCGAGGGGCCTGCCCACCGGCAGCACTATCGAATATGCAAGCGGAAAAATACTTACCGATGCCATTATCGGCAGGCAGGAATTAGAGTAATTTTTCATCTTTCACCGGTAAAAGTTTCTTAATTACCCTTCAAATATTGACGAAATTCTTCTGTGTATCTATGATATAACAATCGGAAATCAGGATACGGAAGTCAGAATCCAGAATAAGCAACTTTTCAGGTAAATCTATGAAGCTGGAAATGCGAGGACAAATGCGGATGGAGCAGAGAATGAAGCTCGCTCCGCACATGATTCAATCGATGGAAATTCTCCAGCTCCCAATTCTCGCGCTTCAGGAAAGAATAGAACAGGAGCTAAATAACAATCCCGTTTTGGAAATGACCGAGCCTGCAAATCCGGATGAAACCGACTCCGCCGACACAAAATCCGATGATAATATAGATGAGAAAGACTTAATAATTAATACGGACAATAACAGAGCCGAAGATTTCGAACGTCTCGAGAGCTTGAGTGACGGTTTCAAAGATTTCCTGAATGAATCCGGTTCCTTCCGAATACGCCCCCGAAGAGATGAGCCGGACAAAAAACTGGAAGCGATAAAAAACACCGCCGCTCCTCCTCAATCACTCCATGAGTATCTGACGGAACAATGGCGATTAGTGGATGCCGAACCGGCCGTTAAAAAAGCCGGTGAGAAGATTATCGATTATATCAACGACAGAGGGTATCTGACCGTAAGACTGGAGCAGCTGCATAACAAGGACAGGGGTGACTTCACAATTGGTGACTTAAAAGAGGCACTGGAGTTCGTGCAGCAATTAGAACCTACAGGTGTCGGCGCGCAGGACCTTAAGGAATGCCTGCTTATCCAAATGGCACAGAGTAACGAAGATATGAGCTTCGAATCCCGACTGATTTCAGAACATATGGACGAGCTGCTCGAAAACCGTCTGCCGGATATCGCAAAGAAAATGAATTGCAGTATCGAAACTATCAACCATGCCATTGAGCGGATGAGTAAACTCGATACTTCACCCGGCCTGCAGGTCGGACGAGACCAAAATCATCCTATTACTCCCGATGTAATAGTCGATGCAACGAATAACTCGGGGCAATATTCTGTATATTTAGCCGATTTCAATCTGCCGCGACTGAGAATAAACGATGATTATGCGAGTATGTCGAAAGATGTCGGCGTCGGTGAAAAAACAAAAAAGTTTTTACGGGACAATCTTCGCTCGGCACAATGGATTATCGACGCTATAGAGCAGAGAAAGAATACATTGCTGAGGGTAACCAAAGCTGTGGTTAAATTTCAGAAAGACTTTTTCGATAAAGGACAGTTGTATCTTCGGCCTCTACCAATGTCTAAAGTTGCAGATGACGTCGGCGTTCATTTAGCCACCGTATCGAGGGCGGTATCGGGTAAATACGTTCAGTGTGAGTGGGGCATATTACCATTACGGAAGTTCTTTAGCGGCGGAACCGAAGACGTGAACGGCCAAGGCTGTAGCTGGGAAGCCGTCAGGGCCAAGCTTCAACAAATTATAGACACGGAAGATAAAACCAAACCTCTAAGCGACGACCAGATACGCAAAAAACTGGCGGACGTCGGCATTACGAATTTAGCCAGAAGGACTGTTGCAAAGTACCGTAAAATTTTAAACATTCCCGCCGCAAGGTTCAGAAAAAAATACTGATTATCCCGCCATCTAATCCAGGTCTATTCTGCGACGATAGTCTCACCCTTTATCGGCGAGTAGTCAGCCTTCGATTTCTTTTTAGCATCTTCTAAAACAATCACTTTCCGGAAGTAACATTTGATGCCGGTTCCATCCTGAATTACAGGTGTGTTCTGGAGATGATAGTGCAGGTGCGGCTCTGAAGAATTTCCCGAATTTCCGCACAGACCAATTAACTGCCCTGTTTTGACTTTATCACCGACCCTGACTTTAACACTGCCGAGTTTAAGATGGGCGAGCACCGACACCTCATAATCACTATGTTGTATAAACACGGCGTTTCCCAATGCGGAATACGGGTTCATCGAGCCCGGTACATTATCTCTAACGCCGCTTATGACATCAGTCACGAGTCCATCAGCAGGAGCTAATATCTCCCTGCCAAATGCCAGATAGTCTTCATTTTCCCGGGACCGGCCTTTGTGGGTATCGCCCTTTTCATCAACGCCGAGAAAATCGAATGCAAATCTCTGGTTGGGTACGTCATGGTGCTGATTAAGCTCTTTGGTATCCCCGCCCCAGACTACAAGCCAGTCGCCTTTAAAAGGAAGCGATAATTTCGTCCGGTTTCTCTGGGGCACGGGAAGCTCATCTTTGTGAGGCAAAAACAACAGGCCTGTTATTTTATTCCGGTCATTTAACCAAATCGTTATGTCCAGCTCTCCACGTTCACAGCCTGCAACAAAAATCGCCTGGCCCGGCTGAACCAACCGAGAGCTATTCAGCTTGTCGATTCTGCCATATTGAGCTAAAAGGTTCTTGAAGAACGGCCCTCGCTTGGCCGGAGGTAAAAAATCTTCCATCGTTTGGTCAAAATCATTTCCAATGCCTATGTAATCCGAACTATTGATGGCCTTGACCATTTTGTTGATAACCGTTTCAAACCGACTTGTTGCGCCTGCTCCGATAGAAAACGAAGGGAACAATATAACCAACATGATAAAGTATCTTTTCATTTTCACATCTCCCATTTATCAACTATCTTCCACTTTTAGCTATTTCGTGGTTTTATTTGTCTTCTAAACTTTATCTTTATCAAAAAAATCTTCAATTACATAAATAATTTTCAAAAAAGCCCTTGATTCTGTCCGAACTATATATAACTATATGAGTATATTATCACATAGTTATATTGCCGGAAAGGTAAAATATTGAGTAAAAGAAATCATTTATTATTTGAAAAGCAGGCGGAAATCGCCAAAGCTATAGCACATCCACTGAGGATAGCGATTGTGAATTTTCTAAAAGACGGCGAGCAATGCGTCTGTGACATTGCGGAGTATGTGGGTTCTGAAAGGTCGAACGTATCACGGCATCTTTCGGTTATGGTCAACGCTGGCTTGCTGGAATATCGAAAAGAAGGTCTCAAAGTTATTTATAAGCTCAAGACGCCCTGTATTCTCGACTTTTTCTCATGTGTGAGCCGGGTCTTAAAACAACAGGCTAAAGAAAATGAAAAATTACTCAAATCCATGTAATTAGAGAGTTTTGCAATGAGCCTGAAAACGAACTGGAAAAAACCTGTAATTATCATCGCCGTTTTTCTTGGGTGTTATTATCTGCCTGTCGGAAAAGTTCGATTCGATAATGCAATCACCGAATCGCTTGCCCTGGTCAAATGGTATGCACGAGAGCACGTTTTGCTGTGTCTGATACCCGCCTTTTTTATCGCCGGCGGCATATCAGTTTTTGTCAGACAAGCTTCGGTAATGAAATACCTTGGAGCAAAAGCAAACAAGGTGATGGCTTATGCGGTTGCATCGGTTTCCGGCACTATTCTTGCGGTTTGTTCCTGCACGGTTCTGCCGCTATTCGCGGGCATTTATAAAATGGGGGCAGGATTAGGTCCCGCCACCGCATTTCTTTACTCGGGGCCGGCAATAAACGTCTTAGCCATAATCCTCACAGCCAGAGTTTTAGGACTTGAAATCGGAATAGCCCGCGCAGTCGGAGCTATTGTCTTTAGCGTAGTAATCGGTCTTTTGATGCATCTTTTCTATCGTAAAGAAGAACTGAATAAAGTCGAAGCTCAAATGGCTATGCCGGAGCGGCAGGTCAGCAGGCCTCTGTGGAAAAACTCGCTGTATTTCGCTTCAATGGTCGGTATTCTCGTATTCGCCAACTGGGCGCGCAGCGGAGACATTAGAGCGGTTTTCCTTTGCTGTCCCGGAGGTTTAACAGCCTATCAGGTCGAAGGCACTTTGCTTAACCAAACAGAAGATGCTGTAACGCTTATGGATACTTCCGGCAAAACACATGAAATACCGGCCGAGCTTTTGAAGGGACTCACAGATGTTAAGAAGAACAGTCTTTATGAGTTTATCTTCCGTATTCGGTGGATTCTGGTCACAGTTCTCCTGGGATGTTTCGGGATAATGGTAGTATTATGGTTCACTCGTGAGGAAATTCGCCAATGGGTCGGAGCATCATGGGGCTTCGCGGTCCAGATACTGCCTTTGCTGCTGCTGGGAGTACTGGCCGCCGGTTTTCTTTTGGGGCGACCCGGACACGAAGGAGTTATCCCTGTTAAATGGGTGAATGCCGCGGTCGGAGGCAATTCCCTGCGAGCTAACTTTTTTGCATCGGTGGCCGGGGCCTTTATGTATTTTGCAACTCTAACCGAAGTTCCTATCTTGCAGGGCCTGATGGGTGCAGGTATGGGAAAAGGGCCGGCATTAGCGCTGCTTCTTGCAGGACCGGCTTTGTCATTGCCGAATATGCTCGTTATTCGCTCGGTTATGGGAACACAGAAAACAGTAGTGTTTGTAAGCTTAGTGATTATTATGGCCACTATCTCCGGAATCATCTTCGGCACATTTTGGGGATAGGCAGGCCACTAAAAACAGGAAAGAGCAACATAATAAAAAAAGGAAAATAATATGTTCGATGCAAAGATTAAAGAACTGATTGCGTTAGGAGCTTCTGTATCTGCGAATTGCCATCCCTGTGTAAAACATCACATCAAAAAAGCCCGTGAACTGAAAATCGACGAAGCTGAAATCCAAGAAGCTATTGACGTCGGGAAAATTGTCAGGAAAGGCGCCGCCGGTGAAATGGACGAACTCATTTCAAAAATAACAAAACAGATTGACGTTATTGGATAGGAAGATGGAAAATAAAGTCATCTCCGGACAGGCCAAAGGATTAAACATTTTCGAGAAATATCTCACTATCTGGGTTGTCCTTTGCATTGCGGGAGGCATTTTGCTTGGAAAGTTAGCCCCCGGCTTTGCAAAAACCCTTGACGGGATGGCTGTTCGCATAAATAAAGCCCCGGTTGTATCGATACCTATTGCGATATGTCTGTTTCTTATGATGTACCCAATTATGGTTAAGATTAACTTTTCGGAGGTACTAAAAGCAGGTAAAAATGTTAAGCCGGTCGGCCTGACTTTATTCATAAACTGGGCGGTGAAGCCTTTCACAATGTATGTAATATCTCTGTTTTTTCTGGGAACTGTATTTTACGGATTGATAGGGCCCGATGCAGTTGACCAGGTAAAAATGCCTTTGGGACTGGATTTGCCGGTCGGAGCGACATACGGAGTCGGGACAGTTATCGAAGCAAACGGCATCAAAATGCTCGAAGTACCTTTGTGGAGAAGTTATTTAGCAGGCTGTATTTTGCTTGGCATCGCACCATGTACGGCGATGGTTCTTGTCTGGGGTTATCTTGCCAAAGGAAACGATGGACATACGCTGGTAATGGTAGCAATAAATTCTCTAACTATGCTCCTGTTATATGGCCCGTTGGGTGGTTTTTTACTCGGCGTAGGCAGACTTCCCGTGCCCTGGCAGGCGTTATTGCTATCCATCGCTATATATGTTGCACTGCCACTGGCGGCAGGATACTTATCGCGAAAATGGATCATCGCGGCTAAAGGACAAGAGTGGTTTCAGGAAAAGTTCCTCCATTTCCTTACGCCGGTTACAATCATTGCATTGCTCGTGACCTTAGTCTTACTGTTCTCGTTCAAAGGAGAAGTGATTCTTTCCAATCCCATGACAATTCTTTGGATTGCAATACCGTTGTTTATTCAGACAAATCTTATTTTCTGGCTGGCTTATGGATTAGCTAACATTTTAAGACTCGAATATCACGATGCAGCTCCTTCGGCGATGATAGGGGCCTCAAATCATTTTGAAGTGGCTATTGCCACGGCCACGATGTTATTTGGTTTATCGTCCGGCGCCGCTTTAGCAACAGTGGTCGGTGTGCTGATAGAAGTGCCCGTTATGCTTATGCTGGTACGGATATGTCTTAAGACACAAAATTGGTTCGGAACTATTCGGGAGTAATTTTATGGCTATTGAACGTAATATACCAATAAATATTAGTCCTATAGGTGTTATCCATTCACCGTTTACAAGCACGAATGGCGTACCTATCCAGCCGGCTTTCGCACAGGGCTATGAAGGAACAGTAGAAGTTTACAAAGAATTCGAAGAAGCCCTGCTCGATCTCGAAGGTTTTGAAAGAATCTGGTTGTTATTCTGGCTCGACAGAGCCTCAAAGTTCAAACTAAAGGTCAGACCCTACTTAGATGACAAGCTACACGGCTTATTTACGACTCGCGCCCCCTCGCGTCCGAACCCCATCGGTCTGTCCTGTGTGAAGCTCTTATCCGTTGAGAAAAATATACTTCGAATCTGCGAGATTGATATTCTGGACGGCACTCCGCTGCTGGATATAAAACCATACGTAGGAAAATTTGACTGTTTTGACGTCAAACGTAACGGCTGGCTGGATACCGTAAGCAAAGGAAATACGAAGGCTGATAATCGATTCTACAATGACAAAAATATGACAGGAGATAAAAAATGAAAAAGATTCAGATACTCGGCACAGGTTGTCCCAAGTGCAAGAAGCTGGCGGAAAATACCGAGGCGGCGATTAAAGAGTCGAAGTTCGAATGCGAAATAGAGAAAGTCACCGACGTTACAGAAATTATGAAGTTCGGCGTTATGATGACACCGGCCCTGGCTATAGACGGCGAGGTCAAAATGGTCGGTAAGGTTGCATCGCCCGATGAAATTAAAGATATGCTTGGATAAAAAAGGAGATGATTATGAGTGGAGAAGATTCGAAAGTTTGTGAAGGCGGGCCGACTCTGATATTCGCATGTTCAGGCGCGGCGGATGTCGGAGAAATTTCTGACCGGGCGGCAAGAAAAATGACCAAAGATGGCATCGGAACAATGTTTTGTCTGGCAGGTATAGGCGGAAAGGTAGAACCAATAATGCAAAAGACCAAGTCAGCCTCGAAGATACTGGCCATCGACGGCTGCGGGCTTGACTGCGTAAAGGGTTGTCTCGAACAGGCCGGCTTTAACGAATTCAAACATCTGCGAATTACAGATTTTGGGATGAACAAAGGAAGCTCTCCGGCTACAGACGAAAACGTCTCTGCTTTTATTACGAAAGCTAAAAATCTTTTAGACTAAGCAGGTATGAAAAAAAATGAAAATCAAAACCATCATTAGTACAACCCTGTTGTTATTTGTCGCAGCAAGTGCTACTTATCTTGTCGTTGACGAAGTACGCTCAAGTTCGCGACAAAATCCCGGAACTACAGAACCAAAGGATTCACATTTTGCCTCTATAAATAATGGAGTGATTGTTTATTACTTCTACGAAACAGTCCGCTGTCCGACCTGTAGAAAATTCGAGTCGTACACACAGGAAATCCTTCAAAGTACATTTGCAGAGGAGATGGAAAAAGGAAATCTTATCTGGAAAATGGTCAACACCGATGAGCCGGGCAACAAACATTTCAGGGACGATTATGGCCTGTACACCAAGTCGATTGTGCTGGTTAAAATCAGCGGAGGCAAGCAGGTTAAATGGAAGAACCTCGAAAAAATATGGGAAAGGGTCGGTGATAAAGACGCCTTCGTAAAATACATCCAAGACGAAATTCGGGAATATCTGGGGGCCGAGTGATGCACGAGCTTGTCCCTGGGGTATTAACCGCATTGTGGCTCGGCATATGGACATCTATCAGTCCCTGCCCAATGGCAACGAACATCGCGGCGATTTCATTTATCGACAGGCATGTAGGAAAAACAAAAGTCGTGTTCCTGACAGGGCTGCTTTACACATTCGGTCGCATGCTGGCTTACGCCGTTCTCGGCATTGTCATTGTCCGCGGCTTGCTGTCAGCAATTGAAGTTTCACATCTGTTACAGAATTATATGAATAAGCTGCTGGGGCCGATTCTTATTTTAACAGGTATGATTTTGGTGGGACTGATAAGTTTCAACATCCCCGGAATGGGTGTAAGTGAGAAAATGCAAAAGAAAGTAGAATCTATGGGTATCTGGGGTGCTCTGTTTTTAGGAATTATTTTCGCATTGTCTTTTTGCCCTGTTTCTGCGGCACTTTTTTTCGGCAGTCTCATACCACTATCTGTAAAGTGCGGCTCCGGTTTCTTGCTGCCCGCCTTTTACGGCTTTGGAACCGGGCTGCCGGTCTTCATATTCGCCGTTCTGCTTGGTTTGGGCGCCAAGTCTATCGGTAAAGTATTCGACAGGTTAAAACAAATTGAATCGTGGATGCGGTGCGTAACAGGAATAATATTCATTTTAACCGGAATCTACTATTGCCTTGCACACATCTTCGGTGTTTTCTAATAAAAAATATTAAACAAATCGTGTGTTTTCTTCAGCAATCTATCAACCACTAATAAATTTAGTCATCCTATTACACCATACATTCACTGTTGCATATCAGGCAGGAAGTTTATATAGTATTCAGCGAACCAAAATCTTATATTACAATATGTACGAGAAGTTATAAAATATATCGCTGCTAAATTGAGGAAATCAGTAAAATGGACTCTACGATTTTCAAAGCGTATGATATACGAGGCGTTTATCCCGACCAAATAAAAGAGGAAGATGCATGGAAGATTGGCTGGGCCACGGCCAGATTTTTACCATCTCTGCTCACAGGATATGAACGGGGTCAGGCAAATGCTCAATCGTTGTGTGTCGGCCGGGACATGAGAACGCACAGTGAGGCACTGGTCAAAGCCCTTATCAAAGGAATGAACACAGCCGGAGTAAACGTAATCGATATAGGAATGATTGATACACCGCAGATGTATTTCGCAATTAATCATCTTGGCACCTGCGGTGGTGTACAGGTTACCGCTTCACATAATCCGGCCAAATATAATGGTTTTAAGATATCGGGCCTGAAGGCGAAACCCATCGGCGCCGATACAGGTTTAAAAGATATAAAACACATCGCAACGGCCCTGCTTCATACAAAAGGGAAAGTCACCGGCTCGGTCGAAAAGTGTGATTTAACCGCTAAATACAGGAATCACGTGCTGAAGTTTCTCCGGCCGAAAACAAAAAAAATGAAAATTGCTATAGACGCTTCCAACGGTATGGCGGGCAAGATGGTGCCGGCTATTTTTGGCAATCTGCCTATAGACATCGTGACACTCAACCTCAAGCATACCGGCAAGTTCAAACATCCGCCGGATCCACTCGTCGAGAAAAATCTTGACGACGTAAAAGCAGCAACAAAGGAAAATAACTGTGATTTCGGAATCTGCTTCGACGGGGATGGGGACAGAATGATGATGGTTGATGAAAAAGGTGATACCATCGGCTGCGATTTAATGACAGCCATGATGGTACCGTATTTTTTAGAGAAAAATCCTAAATCGACCGTGGTTTACGATTTGCGCAGCAGCCTGGTTGTTTCAGAAGAGATTATTAAGCACGGCGGCACTCCACGCAGAGAAAGGGTCGGGCATGCTTTCATGAAAAAAGCGATGCGAGATTCACACGCCGTATTCGGAGGCGAAGTTTCCGGACACTTTTATTATCGAGATAATTATTATACCGATTCGGCCATGATAACTCTGGTGCACGTAATAAATATTGTTAGCCAAACTAACAAGTCGATTAGCAATTTGATAAAACCGCTGCGAAGATACAACAGCAGCGGCGAAGTAAATTTCGAGGTGGAAGACAAACAGGCGAAAATGGATGAGCTTGCAAAAAGGTACAACGACGGTCAAATCGACCACTTAGACGGCGTTACAATAAGGTATAAGGACTGGTGGTTTAATTGCAGGCCGAGCAATACAGAACCGCTGCTGCGACTGAATCTTGAGGCCAAGGGTAAAAAGCTCTTCGACGAAAAATTCAAAGAAATTACCGAATACCTCGGCGAACCAGTTTGACTTATCTAAATTGAGATCTGTAATTAGCTCTCCATGCCTACTCCCATAAAGCAACAACACATACGACAAAGAGGAATAAAATGGAAGTGCATACAAAAACATTTCAAACACCCAACGGTCAGATCGAAGGAGTGCAGGCCAAATGGACAGGATTCAATGTTTTGTTAGTAACCGGCTCGAAAGGATTTTTAGCCTGTCCTGCAATTGATGTCGATGCCTGCGAAGGATACGGCGCAGCCGCGGCAATAGTCGAAAGCACTCCGGACAATCCGATAGGTACATTGGAACGCTTTCCTAACCGTAAAGTTATTAAAGTAAATCTAAAAGCTCGGAGTCTGGGTATCAAAGAAGGTATGGCAGTAAAAGATGCCTTTGCTCTCATCGCTTAAGATTATAGAAACCTAAAATGTCCTGAGAGGAAACAGAGAGATGGTTATGAACAAAGAAGGTGTTTCCCGGCGGCAATTTATGGCAGGCACCGGCGTTGTCATTGGTTCAGCTATGACCTGCAACCGAATTGCTGCCGCATCTGATGCAAACAAAGCGTCCTTCAGCTACTGCCTTAATACCAGTACTATTCGTGGTCAAAATCTCAGTCTGGAAAAAGAACTCGAGATAACCGCCCGGGCAGGTTATAACGCT
>JASFVS010000011.1:0-20534 GCA_050049715.1 Phycisphaerales bacterium | reverse complement strand
AACAGGCCCAGGCTGGTCAGAATCAGTCCGGTTCGCAGGATGGATTTCAAAACATCCAGTGGGCGTGCTCCGAAGGCCATGCGAATTCCGATTTCACGTGTACGCTGCGATATAGTGGAAGCAGTTACGCCATAGAGACCCACCATGATGAGAATCAACGCACTGCCGGCAAAAAGGTCTATCACCAAACTGCTGAGGCGGTGGAGGGTCTGGGTCTCACGTACGATGCCCTGCATGGGCTTCATGGCGTTAATCGGTTGCTGGGCATCAACCGCCCACACGGCACGACGCAGGGATTCCGCCAGTGTAAACGGATCGGATTGCGTTCGTGCTATAAAGACGATCCTTGCCATACAGGTCTGACGCAGGGGCTGATACATGTGGGGATAGGGCTGCTCATTGATGTGCGTGCTGGTCTGGTGGTTGCCCACGACGCCAACGATTTCGCAGGGCGCTCCCAATGCGATACGCTGCCCGATCGGGTCCCGATTTGGGAAGTAACGCCGTACGAATTCCTCGTCTACAATGACAACTCGATGTTTGCCATCGTCTGTCTCCTGAAAGAGTCGCCCCTTGGTGAGGGGCAAACCCAGTGTTGTGAAGTAGTCGGTACTGACCGTGCGGAATTCAGCGGACGTTCTGCCATCAGACAATGGTGCCGTGTCGTCAAGGAAGCGGAATCCTTGCGAGTGGTTGTAGTCGGATACGGGAATGATATTGGTGGCCGCCACATGCGAGACGCCGGGGATGGTTTGAAACTGTGTTAAAACCGCCTGGCAAAAGTCGGCGCGTTGCCGGTCCGTCTTATAGGCTTCACTGTTAGGAAGCGTTATCTGCAGGGTCATCAGGTTTACAGGATTGAAACCAGGTGAACTCCGGCGTAATTGGATAAGACTCTTTGCCAATAGGCCGGCACCCACGAGGAGAACAACGGCCAGGGCGATCTCGGTCGTGACCAGGAGATTGGCCAGGTGTCGTCCAGCCCGGCCCTGGCTGGATCCGCGGGCCTTGGTATGCAGGCTCTGCAGGGGACTTGCCTGTGAGGTTTTCCAGGCCGGTAGCAATCCAAAGCAGAGCGTGACTAAAACTGATAAGCCCAGGGTAAAGAGCAGGATACCGGGATTCACGGTGATGCGGGGTATACCGGCCATGCCGCCGGAGGATGCAATCAGACTCATCCCTTTGCGCAGTAGCTCCATACTTCCGACCGCGCCGGCAAATCCTGCCAAACCCGCAACCAGGGATACCAGCAGACTCTCGATGAGCACCAGCCGACCGAGCTGCCAACGCCCGGCCCCCAGGGCCGAGCGAACGGCCATCTCCTGTGAACGACGACCCATGCGTGACAATAACAGATTGGCGATGTTGGTGCTGGCAACCAACAGGAGCAACACGGCCGCGGCCATCATGGTCATGACGCTGCCGTGAACCTTACCGAAGAGCAATTCCTGCAAGGGGATGAGAAGAGTAGTAAAGCCGGTATTTGAATCAGGGTATTGCGTCTCCAGACGGGCTGCGATGGTTTTCATCTCTACGGAAGCCTCTTCAAGGGTGACGCCCGGGCGAAACCTCCCCAGTACCTGGTGTGAGTGACTATAGCGTGGCATTGATGATGTCGATGACAGAGGGATATAAAACTGGGCCGGGACACCCTGGCGGTAATCCATATCGGGGTGCGCAATGCCTACGACGCGGTAAACCCGGTTATCCAGAGTGACGTCTTGCCCGAGAATGTCCGGATCTTTACCAAAGGCCTGTCGCCAGAGTGTATGACTGAGGATCACCACTTGCGCTTGATCGGCCGACATCTCTTTCGGCAGGAAGGAGCGTCCCAGAACGGGTTGCTTACGGAATACCTCAAAGAGATTGTCGGTAATGGCCCATCCTATCAATGCCAACGGATCATCCCGACCGGTTAGGTTCATGGTCGTGTATCCCTGGGCCGCCAATGTCTCAAAGACCGTATTCTGAGCAACGAAGTCCTGATAGTCAGGATAGGAACAGTTCAACGTGGGAAAGTGACTGAGACCGGAACTCGAACTCTTGCTCCACACCGAGACAAGCCGATCGCTTTGTTCAAAAGGCAATGATCTGTGGCAGATCCCGTCCCAAGCGCTAAAGAGCGCCGTATTGGCCGCAATCCCCAAAGCCAGGATCAACACAGCACAAAAGGTAAAACCGGGAGATTTGCGTAATTGTCTAATAGCGTATTTGATGTCATTGATTAGAATACTCATTTCTTTCCTTCGTTTGCTTAGCTTGTAGTTCACAACGATAGATTCACAGCTCACAGACAATACCGCGAGCAAAAGACTATTTTAGTCTGATTCTGTCGTGCTCATCCCACTGCGACATATCCGACAGGATGATTTCGTCGCCTGGTGTTAGACCTTCTACAACCTCAATTGTGCTTACAGAGCTGCGTCCAAGCTGTACGCGCGACCGTACTGCGTATTTCCCTTCTTCTACCAGCTTAAAAAGCTCAACAGTACTCTCACTGGATGCAAAAACAGGCCGGCCTGCATATATTATGTCGTTCAAGCGCTCGATTTCTATCGTACCAACTACAGATAAATCTGGTCTTGCTCCTTCGGGCAACTCGCCTTTCAAAGTAACATCCACTGTTACGTTGCCCTCCATAACCGTCGGGTCAATACGGGAAACCACCCCCTGAACTGTACCATTATATGTATCTATTTCCGAGGAAAGGCCGATTCGCACATCGCGGGCCTGGACTTCTGGAATCCTTAACTGCGCCTTCAGACGCTTCGGATTGGTAATTCTGGCAAGTATAGTACCGGCCGAGACCGATTCACCCAGCTCGATTTTTTCTCTAACAGACGCCAAAACACCGGCCGTACCGGCCCGCACATGTAGAGAATCCACCTGATTTTTTCGCAGGTTAAACAATGATTGGGCCCGCTGCAAAGCAGCCTCCATCTCGGCTAGTTGGGCCGGGCAGGTCTGCTCACGAAACATGACCAAACGTTTCTTATTGATTCCCACTAATTTTTCCAGTTCCTCAACACGGGCATTGGAAAGCGTTAGTTGAAGCTCGGAAATCAGTTCATCTTCGTACTGTTTTTGGTCCACTTGTGCCCTCAGTTTGTTTTCCCTGAGATTGGCTTCCATCTGGGCCAAATTCGCCTCCATACTCAGTATCTGGTCCTGAAGTTGAACTTTTTGGGCATCCAGTTGTGATTGCGCGGAATTGAGTGCAGACTGGGCATCCAGCCACTCAAGCTCCAGCTCGGGATTGGTAAGTTCCAGTATCACGGTATTGGCATCTACTATCGCACCCGGCTCGACTAAAATGCGGGTTACGCGACCGCTTACCGTTGCAGGAACAACCAGCACATCCTCAGAGACCAGCGTGCCCACACCCCGAACCTGGCGCAGCATTTCTCCCCGTTTGACAGTATCAATCCAGAGCGTACGCCGGTCTACTGAAGGAGCTGCTGGCTCTAAACGTGATAAACCAAGAGTCGCCAGGCCCAATACGGCCAAAGTGATAGTGATATACACTCCCCGACGAATCCAGCGATTTCGTTTGACGTTTTTTCTTTGTACATCCATACCCATACCTTTCTTAATAAGCAACCATTGTACCAGAAACACATTTGTATATTATTGGTTTATTAGGCTAAAAACGCGGTTTTTAGGATTTGTTTTCGTGCAGAACGGTCGATTTGTGTCCGGTTATGGAAAACCCGCGCCCAAAAACGGACACTATTGAGACAAACTTAGGCTATTTATCATCCTGCGATGTGTATTATCTGACTTATTTGGAAATTTGCTCGATTGGTAGCCACAAACACGCGCGACACCCATTCACGTTTGGACGGTTTTCGAGTGTCAAATATCCTCCGTGAGCTTCGGCAATTTGACGGCTTAAGGCCAAACCAATTCCTGAACCCTGCGTTTTAGTAGTGAAAAACGGCACAAAAACATCCCTGGATTCATCCAAACCGGGCCCATCGTCATCGACCCATACCTGCAAGTGCCGGCCTTCAACCCGCCATCCGACCACTACCTTACCATCCCCATCAGGCCTGGTTTCAAGACTGGCCTCTACCGCATTCGCGACCAGGTTGATAAGTAGCTGGTCCAACTGGCCTCGGTCCGCTTCGATTGTAATATCATACCCGGGATAAGTAATAACAGAAACGCGTGTTTCCAGGCCGACCACGTGTTGTACCCACGTACTAACATTCATTTCATCAAAAACCGGGTCCGGCAGCCGCGTTAGTTTCGAATACGAGGCAATAAACCTGCCAAGCTCCTCGGAGCGATCGGCAATAATTTCCAATCCTTCCCGTATGTCTTTTTTTGATTGTTCAGGGAGGGAATCTTGTATGGTACGAGCCTGCAGAGTTTGAGCTACCGACTGAATTGGCGTCAATGAGTTATTAATCTCGTGACGCATAATCTGTATCAATCGCTTCCACGCCAGCCGTTCCTCCTCGTGGAGTGTACGTGTTAAATCGGAAAGGAATATAAGCTGATTGGATACACCTTTTTCCCGATAGGTTGTTCTGCGTAATTCCCAGCGACGTAATCCTCCCGGCAGTGCAAGGTCAACAACACGGGGTGTCGAACCGACCAAACAATCGGAAAGCCCCAGACCTTTAGCGGACGAACCAAGCATATCTTTTTCGCTGCCCCCCAGCAGCTGCTGGCCGCTGTCATTAATCAAACAAAGTCTTTCATCCTGGTCAAAGCCAAACATAGCAACATCGATTCGTGCCAATGTCTTACGCAAAAGAGCCGTAGCCTCCATCGCCCCGAAACGTTGGTCCTGCAAAGACCGTGTCAGGGCATTGACCTCCCAAATAAGCTCACCCATAGCATCTTCGGGATAGGCACCGCGAATACGCAGGGAATAGTCGCCTTCCCGTAGAGCTTCCAAAATATTCGATAGTGTACGCAAAGGAAAAATAACTTTGGCTTTTAGGCCGAAGGCAAAACCAAGCCATGACAGGAGGAGGAAAACCGTCAACATTGTCTTAGTCTGGATGGAATAATCGCTGGCCCACACAAAGCACAGAGCAACAAGTGAACCGACCAGCCCAACTGCCAGTGACCGGATTAGGATTTGGCGTTCGAATCTCATTTTACTGAATCTGATACTTTTCCAGACGCCGATATAATGCGCCCCGGCTGAGTCCAAGGGCCTCGGCGGTCTTACTAATATCACCATTAAATCGGGCCAAAGTCTTACGAATCAACCAGCGCTCCATGTCTTCGAGTGTCATATCCTCAAATCGAGGTTCTTCTTCCGATCGTGAGGCAAGATAAAGCTCGTGTGATTGTATGACATCACTCTGCGCCATAAGTACGGAACGTTCAATCGTATGGTCAAGCTCGCGTACATTGCCGGGCCAGTGATATGCACACAACATCTGCATAGCAGCGGCATCAAAGCCGGTTATTTGCTTGCGATACTTCGTAATATATCGCTGCAGAAAATGTGCACTCAATAATGGTATATCTTCTTTGCGGTCCCGCAGGGGCGGCACATGGATTTCGACCGTATTCAGGCGATAAAGTAAATCCTGACGAAAATCACCCTGAGCTACTTCTTTATTCAAGTCCGCATTAGTCGCAGAAAGAATACGCACATCTACCCGGCAGGTTTTAGATGAACCAACAGGCTCAAACTCCCCTCTTTCGAGAACCCGTAAAAGCTTCGATTGCAGCCTCGCCGGAACAGCGGCAATCTCATCCAGAAATAAAGTGCCGCCATCGGCCAATTTGAACCGTCCCAGACGGTCTGTCTTGGCATCTGTAAATGCGCCCGCCACATGCCCGAAAAGCTCGCTCTCAAAAACCGTCTCCGGAATACTGGCGGTATTAACTGTAACCATGGTCTTGTCTTTTCGGGCAGAGGATGTATGCAAAGCCAGAGCCACAACCCCTTTGCCGCTGCCATTCTCCCCGGTTATAAGCACATTTGCATCAGACTGCCCCACTCTTGCGATGGCTTCCAGCACAGGTTGCATCGCTGGCGATTGGGCAATCAGCGATTGGGAGCTTTCTCCTCTGAGCAGGACATTTTCCTGTTCAAGCTGTTTGCTCTTATGCAACGCCTGACCGAGTTCAATCTGTGTTCGCAAAACCGCCAGCAGACGCTCATTCTTCCATGGTTTTGGAATAAAGTCACTGGCCCCCCGACGCATAGCTTCCACAGCCAGCTCCACACTACTCCACGCCGTCATTACAACCACCGGAAGCATATCATCTACCTGTTTAATGCTCGTAAGAACATCCAGCCCCTGCTCACCCGAAGTTTCACCTCGCACATAGTTAAGGTCCATTAAAACAACATCAAAATCCCGTGCCTTGGCAGTATCAATGATTTCGACAACAGAAGAGGCCGTTGCAATCTGAAAACCCTCCGGCTTAAGAAGCAAACGCAGCGCCTTCAGCACATCAGGCTGGTCATCCGCTATAAGAATCCTCGGCTGATAAGAAGGCTTTTGCGTATCTGTCATAATAATCCTTAACTACTATACCATTGTTTCTGTCTGCCAGGTTAAACTTAATATTCAGGAATCGTTAATTCCCGGACTTGTAGTTTTGTCGAATACACTTTAGAGAATTGTAAATTATGTCCTAAATCGGGTAAAGGGAAATTAGCCCATGGCCGTCGTTCAGTTATTATATAACACAGGAAATTGACAGCCGGATGTTAAGAATTTAAATATGCAACAATTATTCTGTATTTACTTAACGCGATTATCAATTCCTTTAACCAAACCGCTAAGCATCTTAGCTAAGATTTCCAATTCGTCCCTCAATTTTTCATGTGCTTGCTCATCAATAAACTGTCTGCGTTTTGCCAATTCAAGTAAGGGAACACATTCCTGTACGGAGCCACGAGAAATTATGAAAAAGTTCTTTCTGTCAGCCTTTGTAAACCGGCCATTACCTTCGGCGATATTCGTTGAAATCGATAAAGCAGCCCGATTTAACTGGTTGACGAGGAAATAGTAGCCACGTGGAAATTGTTCAGTTAGAATTGATATCTTGTCCGCAAAGTCTATGGCTTTTTGATACACCTCAAGATTCTCGAACATAAAAGCCATTCTATATTCCCTTTGAACAGTTGATTAGGCGAACAGGAGACCGCAGGTACGCAGAAAAATCTTTTTATCCACCGTTCATCTATTCTACTGCTCACCCGCTCTATTTTTCGGGCTTTTGCCCGAAAAATCGGGGTGATAGGATTCGAACCTACGGCCTCCTGCTCCCAAAGCAGGCGCTCTAGCCAAGCTGAGCTACACCCCGGTAAACTCGGTATTACCAATTAAGCTGTTTCGAAAAACACCACACGAATCAGAATGATTATTCTACATAATAATACCAGAATTGCAATAAAATCTCTTTAAGACAGATGTGTTCAATATGGTGGGATAACGAATCGGCTACTGCGGATTCATCACGATAACAGATACCTCGGTCAGAGTCTCTAAATCACATGCAGGCTTAACCGTTATGTCCCAGAGTAGAGGATTCGCATCATCCTCTTTACATTGAGCTACAGTTCCAACTATTACAGGTGTACCTAAAAATCCCGGCTTTTTTTGGGCATAAACAACGTCGCCGATTTTGACTTTATATTTTGTAGAAACCAGATGGACCTTGGCGGCGCTTTTACTACTGCCCTGCATTATCCTGTCCATATTTAAATTCGCTATCTTTACTGGTATCTTGGACAACGGGTCGTTAATCAGCCTGACCTGGGCCGTGCGACCGTCCACTTTGGATATGACTCCGACTACACTCTCATCGGCAAGAACAAACTGGTTCTTAGCCAGACCATCTTCCATACCCCGGTTGATAATCAGCTCACTGCGAAGCGAATTAACGGAAGCCGAAATAACATCGGCCAGCACAAAATTCACACCTTTCCAAACTGGCCTGCTCCGCAATCCGGACAATTTTTCAATCTTCTGACGTTCCTGTTTCAGCCACGCCGTGATATTAGCCAGATGGTTATGGAGCCTGTCATATCTTTCCCGGCTGACAATATCTTCCGGCTTAGACTGTTCCGACGCCATCAATCGAGAGGTGGAAAGTGAAATGTTTCTTCCGATACTTAAAGGCCGCTTAAAAATCCGCACAAACGCGAATTGTAATTTATTTGTCAGATTCGTAGGGGCAAAGAAAAAAATCAGCCCGATTAACATAAACCAAGTCAGCAACATTCGCCCGGAAACTTTGGCCGCATTTTTTGGCATAATTGTACACGTATTTTATCTTATCTGCGACGCAGTATAAATTATTCCCATCCATGCTCATTACTGTTCATCGTATCCTTCCACAATTCCAGATTTTCCATATAGACACTGGTGCCACGCGCCACTGAGGTAAGAGGGTCTTCAACTCGAGTTACTTCCAGGCCGGTAGCATTTGCCAATACTTTATCCATCCCACGCAGCAGTGAGCCTCCTCCACAAACATGCACGCCGTTGTCAATAAGGTCGGCGGACAATTCCGGCTGCGCCTTTTCAAGCGTTGCCGCAACAGCTTCTATAATCATAGCGATAGGGCTTCGCAGCGCCTCACGGACTTCCTCACTTGTTATGATGATTTTTCTTGGCATCCCTGAGATAGTATCTCTGCCGGCTACTTCCATAGTCATTTCCTCTTGCAAAGGAACTGCTGAGCCGATTTCTACTTTAACTTTTTCAGCTCTTGCCTCACCGATGAGCAGATTATAAGTCTTCTTTAAATGATTTATTACCGCCTCATCCATATCATCGCCGCCGACACGGATAGATTCGGAAGCGGCGATATCAGCAAGACTCATTATAGCAACTTCAGTCGTGCCGCCACCAATATCGACAATCATCGAAGCGGTTGGCTCGGCGATGGGCAATTTAGCTCCGATTCCCGCAGCCATCGGCTCATCAACCAAAAAGACCTTGCGTGCACCAGCGCGTTCCGCCGTGCCTATAACCGCCTGGCGTTCGACATCGGTTATTCCGCCCGGTACGGCGATAACCACCCGGGGCCTCACAAGTCCGCCTTTGCCGTGCGCCTTTCTGATAAAGTAAGTCAGCATTGCTTCGGTCACTTCGAAATCGCTTATGACACCATCTTTAAGAGGTCTTATTGCACTGATAGAGCCGGGTGTCTTACCCAGCATCTCGCGCGCAACAGCACCGACAGCCTCACCATTATTCAGTACGACATTGGTCCCTTTGCGAACAGCAACTACAGAGGGCTCATTGAGGACAATACCTTTATCGCGAACACAAACCAGAGTAGTACACGTTCCCAGGTCGATGCCCATGTCCATACTGAACAAACCTAATACCGCATTCGATAGCATTTTGATTCTTCCTTAAATTCTCTAATAAATACCTGCTAACTTTTCGCTATCACTCTTCCTTCCATCCATCTCAGATTAACGTCCCCATTAGCTGCCCCCGAAGGTACTATGCCAACGGACACTATGCCGGGAGGCTAAATCCATTCATAGTTCGGCTTTACGAAAAAAGCACTTTAAGTGAGTTTCCCTTACGGAGCACACTTTAAATGCGACCTATGCTCAGGATTTCGCCATTAAAAAAAACGAATTTCCGGACTCTTCGACCCATCCGGATTTTTCCTTACAACCGCTATAACTGTCTTTTTGACAACACTATAGGACACTTTATAACTCAAAATAAAGGGCGTCATTTACTCCCGGCACCGATGTACTTTCCTTTTAAAGTAGCCAATCCTTCAGTCCGGCATAAGAATAATAACAATAATGAACCTGCCCGATTGGGTCCCATAAAAATCAGAACCGCTAAGGACATTATTTATGACAAGATAATCGGAAGATGCTTTTCCCCGCCCCCGTGTCTTACATCTTGCTACTGCCAATTATTGGGAAAGCGGATAGATTCAGGTTGAATGAAGAACTTCTTACAAAGTTTTTCTACAAGCGCTTCCGTCCTCTTTATCTGACAATTGGTTGGAGGCTCAGCTTCAGGGTCGGCTAAAACACAGATACGAATCGTCTTTTCATTGCCGGATATTAATCTTTCAGAAGCGTTCGAAGATTTTAAGCGACTAAATGATGTATTCGCCAAGCCCGGCCTGCTGTTTTGCTCAGGTACAACCAACAATTGTCTCTGCCATTTTTCGGTCGATTGTATCTGGCCGTCATATCCGATACGACCGTTGCAGATAATAAAGTGGCAATTCATAAGTTCAGGTTCATCAACACTATTTAAAGGAGACAACGGCCTTATATCTTCGGATTCGGCATTGGTATAGAAAATCTCAATTCCATTCCAGCGTTTCGGGTACTGGGCCGCTCGCGAGAGAATGGCTTCTCCAACAGGATCGAGGCGATTATAGCGTGAAAGGCAAAATGCACCGGCTGATGGAGGATTATAACCCAGAATATTTAGAACGACCGCACAAAGTATTATCGAAACCCCCAGAATAACAAAAACTTTCGTTTCCCTTGAGTGCAAGGTCATCACGCTCTCCACTAATTTTTGACGGTCGTTCTCATCTACATTCAATCGTAATTTATTGAAATGATAAGCCCCTATGGCCCCCAGCCTCTAATACAGATATAATACAGACACAACGTTGCTATCGACCCTGAAAAAGAACCGCTTTAGATAGTTATATGTTCAATGATTAAACTCGAAAGATATTGACAATTGTGGGGTTTTTATAGGAGCCCGTGAACCCCCCAGGTCCTATATATTTGCATAACATAACATTACGATTTGCAGGATAAGGATATACGCGCCTTTACGCCATAAATTTTACATCCGCTTATAGCGTGGTCCGCCTCCGCCTTCCGGAACAGTCCATCTGATATTATCGAACGGACATTTCCTCTGGCACGTCTTACAGTGCAGACAGTTGGATGGATTGGCCGGCTTTACGTCTTCGCCGATAGTCTCATATACCCCTGCAGGACAGAACGTAATACAAGGACTATTGAACTTCGGCGTGCATTTAGTGGCGCAAATATTCGAATCCAGAATCGTCAAGTGTGAAGGCTCTTCTTCGCGGTGCTCGGTGGCGGCAACCGCAGTGAAGGTGTCCTTATCGAAACTCTGGTGGGGCTTTAGGCGATATCGAGCAACTGTCATCGCTTCGTAATCTTTTTCAACATTGTACTTTGGCAATAGTCCGCCCAAAACCGAAAGCGGCATACCCTGCAAAGGCCCGAACTTCGCAACTGTCTGTCGGAAGTTCTTCGCCGATTTCATCTCTCTGGCAACGTTAGAGTGGTTAATCAATTCCGTGTATCTTAATGCGGCCGTACCGGGATTGCCGAGACCTATCGCAATAGCTCTGGCCGCCTGTATGCCTGAGTCGATAGCATTATGCAGGCCCTTGATTTTGAGCATATTCACAAAGCCGGCACTGTCACCCAAAATCATAACGTTGCCTTTGCCTATGCTGCCGGTTTCCGGCTCCCTCGGTATAGCATAGTAGCCGCCTTCGGGAATCATTTTCGCACCGGCCTCGACGACCGTGCCGCCATCTATAAACCTCCTGACAAAACGGTGGTTCTTAAAATTCGTAAGCGCATCCTGAACATTAAGGTCACAGTATTTCCAGTCCGCACCGATAATCATACCAACGGAAAGATGGTCCTTAACGCCTGCATACACGATACCGCCGCCGAACATTCCCGGGCCGATTACTGGTGTCCAGATTGGATAGCCCATAGCATGAACGACCCTGCCGGAAGTAAACTTATTATATTGTTCGGGACTTACCTTAATCAGCTCCTTCACGCCGACTGAATAAAGTTGAGGGCTTTGCCTTTGCAGATTCGCCTTTTCCACGAACTTCTCCGTCAAAAGCCCGTCACACCCTTCCGCAAGAACAATAAAGTCGGCATTAATGATTTCACCATCGACATAGTTGGGCTGCTTATTTCCTTCCTTATCGAGACCCTGGTCAACGAGTTTGACACCCGTTGCCCCGCCGGATGACTCATCGACAATGATATCTTCAGCCGCAAAACCGGTTAAGACCTCTGTGTCGAGGTCTTTCGCAATCTGTCCCATCCATTTAGTTAGCTTGCTTATCGATACGGAATAGTCCCCCTTGTGTATCATTTGACCGAAGCCAAGTCGAAAAGTTTTGGCAAGTCTTAAAGCAAAGAAGATATTAAACGCCAGCTTCTTTCCTAACAGAAACATAATATCATCTTTGTCTATCTTATTAACCAGCACTTCCTTGGCGGCATCGGTATCCCGCCATCCGGGGACCGCAGAATCCAGCAGCGTATGCAGCGGCTCAGGCTCGAGGACAGCACCGGAGAGATTGTGATTGCCCAAATCGGCAGACTTTTCTATAACGCAAACATCGACACCCGGCTTTTCCGTCTTAAGCTTTATCGCAGTAGCCAGACCGGCCGGACCTGCTCCAATTACCAAAACGGATACTTTATTGTAGTCTTTGCTGTTCGACACCTTTTATTCCACCTCTAACTTATAATCTGTAAGTATCTAAGGGATAAATTCCTGCATCAGCAGGAATAATAACATTAAGCTTCCAGCTCACGAACTAACTCAGGTATAGTATCTTCTACGGTTCCGACTATATAATAATCGCACTGTTTGAATATCGGTGCATTCGGGTCACTGTTTATTGCGACAATAGTTTCGGTATTGGCGACACCTATCATATGCTGAATTGCGCCGGATATCCCCAGGGCAACATAAAGTTTCGGCCCGATTGAAGTCCCGGTCTGCCCAACCTGATGCACTCGTTCAACAAATCCCTGCTCGACCGCAGCCCTTGAAGCGCCCCTTTCGACCGACGTATCCAGCTTCCTGCTCAGGCTTTCACATAGTGCACTTAGAAGTTGTTCATAATTATCTCTGCTCTGCATACCTTTGCCGCCGCTGACAATCACATCGGCGCCGAAGTTCACATCTCCACTACCTAATTCCGTTTTGATAATTTCCAGACTGACATCGCTGGCAGAGAGCTTAACTTCGTGCTTGATAACTTTGCCTTTTCTTGATGGTTCGGAGGGGATTCTCTTCATCACACCCGGCCTTGCAGTAGCCATCTGTGATTTCGAGTTTTTCGTGCGGATAGTAGCCATAACATTTCCACCAAGGGCCGGCCGGGTCTGCAACAACAAACCGATATCGCCCTTTCGTGAACTGTCCCGAATATCTAAGCCTGTACAATCAGCCGTCAAACCGCATTCGACTCTGTACGAAACCATCGGCGCAAGCATCCGGCCCTGCGGAGTTGCGGCATAAAGAACGATTTGCGGCCAGTATTTACTTATAGCATCGGCAACAGCTTTACGATAAGCGGTAGGGTCGAATACTTCGAGTAGCTTGTCTTCAATGACATAAACGCTGTCTGCACCGGCGGCTATTAATTCTTTCGCCATCGGCTCAACCTTATAGCCGGCTAAGCAAACGCCCACTGTGGTTTCGAGTGAATCGGCAAGCTCGCGGGCTTTTCCAGTAAGCTCAAACGTGGCCGGGTGCACCACTCCATCGCTATGTTCGGCTACAACCCAAACCTCCCCCTTAAAAGTTGGCTTCTCTAACGTCAAGCCATTTATCATATCCTGCAATGCTTTCTTGTGGAAACTTTCACCTGCCGCCACAAGTATCTTTTCCCTGGCCTTATCATCAATCTGGCCAACGTCAGTTATACTAAGCTCTTTCAGTTTACTCGTTAAGATTTCGAAGTCATCCTGTTCTTTCTTCGTACCCTCAAAGTTCCTTTCGAGAAGACTTGCTCGTCTGTTAGGCAACACATAGCGGCCGGCATGTGTGCCGGCACCCTCGCCGGCCTGACCATTGCCGTCCTTGAAACCTTCAACGAGTATTTTAGCTAAAGATTTCACATCGTGAAGTTGCTGACATTTTCTGGTACTTTTACCCGGCGGAAAAACTCGAATCACGGCTGTCTTTGAACCTTTAACACCGATATTTGTCGCTTTGACATCTTCACTACCCCAGGTAATAACTTCTGTTTCGTTCGCCCATCGGGTTTTCGCAAACGTTGCGAACAAGGGATACTCATACTTGGCAACAGTAACTACAGCCGGCAGCTTCTTAGCGGCAACCACCTGGCTTCCCCCGCTGATAATACGTGTAAACTCGAAACGGCCGTTTTTGAACTCTGCTTCGGTAACATAAGCTATACAGGGCAACCCCAGTTCTTCCGCCATTTGCGGTGGAACTTGAGCGGTATCACCATCCACCGACTGCATACCGGAAACAACGTAATAATCGTCGTCGTTTTTCAAAATGTCTCTTACGATTTTTCTAACAGCAAACGCCAGAGGATTCGCCGTTGCAACCGTATCCGCCCCTCCGAGGGCCCTGTCGGTCAAAAGCACTACTTTGTCGGCACACCTGCTTAGACTATATCGCAGGACCTCCTCAGCCATCGGCGGGCCCATAGTAAGCGCAATAATTTTACTATCTGGGTCGGCGCTGATTTTTTTCATATAATGTGCAAAGGCCAGAGCCTGCGCATCCAGCTCGTTAATCACACTGGCCAACCGGGTGCGAATGAGCGTGCCGGTCTCAGGGTTGAATGCATTGTCGGTAATTTGCGATACGTCGGGGACCTGCTTAACTAAAACTATATAATCACTCATTTCTATTTCTCGTATTTCTTGTCAGGCGTCTCACATAAACTAATTGAACTTTTTGCCACCGGAAAAAACCCTAACCACCCCTTTTTACCTTCATAAACTAAACGGGCAAATAACCGAAAAACAGTAAAACTTGTAGCATATATTTTTTAATAACATCTGTCAAATGAATTTGGGTGTTTTCACTCTATAGTGCAGAAAAATGACTATTTATCCACAAAAAGTCTTAATTTAAAGCTTGTTTAGGACTGCAAAATAATGTCTAATGGGCGGTTTGGATTTTAGTAATAAATGATGTAATTAGAACAGCTTTTTATTGAGGTGGATTAAGATGGCAGATTTAAAGGCATTGGCCGATGCAGTTATAAAAGGTGACCAAAGCACTGCGGTGGAAATTACAAAAGCGGCGCTTGAAGAAGGCACGCCCGCTAAAAGTGTCCTTGATAACGGACTAATCGCAGGTATGGACATTATCGGCGCTCGCTTCAAGAACAATGAAGTGTATATACCTGAAGTGCTTATTGCCGCACGGGCAATGAAAATGGCAATGGAAATACTCGAGCCGGAACTTGTCAAAGCCGGCGTTGAGCCGATCGGTAAATTTCTGATAGGGACCGTCCAGGGTGATTTGCATGATATCGGTAAAAATTTAGTAGCAATGATGTTAAAAGGAGCCGGCTTCGAAGTCATTGACCTCGGCGTTGACGTTAAGCCGGAAAAATTCGTAGAGCAGGTCAAGTCTCTTGATGTTAATGTGGTCGGCATGAGCGCACTTCTGACTACGACAATGCCCGGCATAGAAAAAACCATAAAAGCTCTGAAGGATGCAGGCGTTTCAGCAAGGATTATGATAGGCGGCGCACCGGTAACGCAGGGTTACGCAGACAAAATCGGTGCAGACGGCTACGCCCCGGACGCCGCTTCGGCGGTCGATATGGCTAAAAGCCTCGTCGCTTAAAGTATACGAGAGCATAAGGCAAAAGCAGAGAGGCTTTTTCATAATCTGTTTTCCACTTGGCGCTCTCCAAAAAATATGGACAAAGAAAATCGAAAACAGCCGTTTTATACGGCTGTTTTTTTGCGCCCGGTTTTGGTAAAATGGACACTTGGTTATGCGAAACATGAAAAACCAAAGTATGGCCCAATTGCTTCTGCAGCTTCGGTTTACGCCCGAAGAGAAACGTCGGGCACAACTTGACGCCGCCGAGGAATTATTTGCAATCATCAACAAGGACAAGGAATATCCTTTCGATTTTGTGTGCTTTCGCATTACCGGCTTTCATCCTACGGGCGACAGCGGGCACGAAATCATAAAAGGCGATGAACTGCTGGACGACCTGCGAATTTTTATCTCCAGCCTTAGCGGCCAGCTCGCCCGGCCGGTTACCGAGCAGGACCAGAAAATCTACACTGTCGAAGAGCTTGCAGAAAAAACAGGGGTTTCGGTAAAAACCATCCACCGCTGGCGAAAACGAGGTCTGATGGCAAGAAAATACATTTTCGAAAACGGCAAGAAGCGTCTCGGCTTTCTGCGGCCGGCGGTCGATAAATTTATTTCGGAAAACCCAGGCATTGCAAAAAAAGCTAAAAACTTTACACGGCTGACTGAAAAGCAAAAGCAGCAGATTATAAAGCAGGCCGAAAAACTCGCCAGAGATACGAAACTTTCCCGCCACCAGATAATAGACAGGATAAGCGCCGAAATCGGCAAGTGCCATGAAACAATCAGATATACACTGCTCGATTACGAAAAGTCAAATCCCGAGAAAACCGCCCTTGAAAAATCCACGGGCGTAATCGACCCGGCCCAGACCGTAGAGATTTACCGGCTTTACAAACAAGGATGCGGCATCAAGGAGCTGATGAAAAGATACAACAGGAACAGAAGCTCGATATACCGGCTTATAAATCGAAGAAGGGCAAAAATCCTTTTAGCCAAGAAGATTGAATTTATCCCCAGCGAGGAATTCTTCGACAAAGATGCCGCCGAGAAAATCTTAGCCGAGCCAATCAGCGATGAAGAGTCCTTTATCAACAGTAAAGTCGGGCCGTCCGAATTGGCCGGCGGCTCACTGCCGGAATATTTACAGACGTTAAAAGATGCGCCCGTGCTTGACAGAAAAAGCGAGGTCGAGCTGTTTCGCAGATATAATTACCTCAAATTCCTGGCCTGTCAAATCCGCTCCGGTTTAAAGCCGCCCCGTGTCTCCGGAGCCAAGCTGACTCAGATTGAAAATTATTTAGCCGAGGCCGAAGAGATAAAAAGGAGAATAATCGAAGCGAATCTGCGGCTTGTGGTCAGCATTGCACGCAAACATACTATCGGCGGGGTAAACCTGCTCGATTTGGTCAGTGAGGGTAATATCTCACTAATGGGAGCTGTTGAGAAATTCGACTATACGAGAGGATTTCGGTTCGCCACTTTCGCAACCTGGACTATAACCAAAGATTTCGCACGCAAGATACCCGCCGCCCGGCTCGATAAGGCCACAACGGCTTCGCTGGCGAGTATCCATCGCGATTTGAGGACCGAAGATGCGGCGGATTTCGCGGCTATCGAACGGGCACATCAAAGCCTCGCTCAGGTTATCGAAGATAACCTTAACGAACGTGAGCGACACGTAATCCTTAGCCGTTTCGGCCTCATCGGCTCGCCAATCAAGAAGGAAACAAAAACCTTAAAGCAAATCGGCGAAGAACTCGGACTTAGCAAGGAAAGGGTCCGCCAAATCGAATTGATTGCCCTGCAAAAACTGAGAAAATCTCTCAGCAGCGAAGAATTCGAACTGCTAACAGGATAAAACTTCCGCCGTCGCTTACGCTCTGGCGAGATAAATTGGCGAGACAGGAAGGAATCGCTGCACGATGGCCTTTTCAGATAACGTGTGTGCAAAATGAATTTTTTGCACAACCGCCCTTACTGAAATATTGCCCGATGGAATGGCCGACATTAAAAAACGAATGAATGAGATACATAAGAAAGACATCTACGTACGAGGCTAAATAATGTCAAAACCGACCTGACTTTTTTCTTTTGACTTTTGCCTTTTCTTCTGCTATTGGTTTTTTTAATGGCCCGGTGCGGCTGTCGCAGGAAAAGAGTTTAAACAGCCGCTTCGCCAGAGTGTTCGGCAGTTACGGCTGGTCAGGCGGAAAAGTCAATGGATTTAAAGGTTTTGTGGAAAGAAACAAGCTGATGCCTGTGGAGGCCGTTGTTGGGGCGAGGTTTTCAGCCGAAGACGATGAGTTTGAGCAATTTCGTCAGCCGGGACGTAATGTTGCTTCGGGGATAGAGGGTAAATAATCCCCGGTCAGGTTATTTTTCTACTTAACATAAAAATTTGAAAAGACAAGATAAGGAGATAAAACAATGGCAAAAGACACAAAGCAATCTGCACGGCATAAGGTTATCGAGGTGTTGAACGAGGCACGCGCGATGGAACTGCAAGCTATTCACCAATATATGAATCAGCATTATAATCTGGATGATATGGACTATGGCGAACTGGCGGCTAATGTGAAGCTGATTGCGATTGACGAGATGCGTCACGCCGAGATGTTTGCCGAACGCATTAAGGAACTGGGCGGCGAACCGACAACCGAAAAAGCTGCAAAGGTCGAACGCGAGCAGGCGATTGAGGCTATCTTCCCGTTTAACAGCGAGCTGGAAGACGACACGATTATCACCTATAACAAGTTTCTGCAGGTCTGTCGCGAAAGTGGCGACAGCACCAGCCTGAAGTTATTCGAAGTCATTACCGATGAAGAACAAGCTCATTTGAACTATTTCGATAATGTCAATGGGCATATCAAAAAACTTGGTGCATCTTATCTGGCTCGTATCGCCGGAACATCTTCCGAGACCGGAGGATTCTCGAAGGGATTTACCACAGCCCAAGACGGTGCATAATCGGTTTTTCTGATTTTAAAAATATTTCGGGTAAACAAATTTCTTTGCAGATTTATGTATAAAAAACGGGGCCTATACTGAATTAGTATAGGCCCCGAAATATTGCTATAAAGCAGCATGTACATCACGTCCAGACCGAGTTTTTCTCAATCAAGGACGTTAGAGCTATCCTATTGACCTGCGAGATACAGAATCTCATCTTCGGACAAAGCCCTGTTATAAATCATGACCTCGTCAATGAGGCCGTCCCAGTAGCGTCCCGGTGATTCCGAATTGTCACCAATAAACATGTTCGTGGCGCTTATGCCTATGGGTTCAGTAGTGGGGACGCTCGTGTCAAGCACGCCGTCTAAATAAACGCTGATGTTCGCACCATCGAAAGTTCCGGTGACGTGATGCCATTCGTCGAAGCCAACCTCAATGGCTCCATCGACTGAAGCGGTATCAGGGGCATTCCAGATAGTGATACCAAAGTGGAACCTCGGGTCCAAATTCACGTTACCAAGCCTCCATGCGTTTTCACCCTTGACAACTGCGGCCTGCCAGGCGGTGTTAATCGACCTGATATTTAACCATGCGGAGACCGAAATCTCGCTGATTGCATCAATGATCGGGTCATTGCCGCAGTCAACATAGTCATCAACACCATCGAGGTCCATTGCCATTCCAGCGACGCCTTCGACGAAGTTCGGGTCGCCCATAATGGTGCCGTCGAGCATGTTGCCGGATGCATCTGTTGCATCGCCTTCGAGTGAATATGCTGCAACCAGACCATCAGTGCCGGGATCAACCGGTGTCCTATAGCCGGCAAGGTATAGAACCTCACCTTCGGACAAAGCTCTGTTGTACATCATGGCTTCATCTAATGCACCATTGTAAAGACGGTCAGTATTCTCAGAATTTCTTCCTAAATTAACAGAGTGTTCTCTTATCTCTATGGAGCCTTCATGATCAGTCGTAGCTTCCAACTCGCCGTCAACGTACAACTTAAGTTGGGTTCCATCAAAGGTTCCGACTGCATGGTGCCATGTGCCGTTGAATGTGTCATCCAAAGGATACCGAGCTGCTATCCAAGTGCCATCATAGATGAAAAACTCTATGCTGTTTCCATTGAAGTGCTTTATCGCAGTGGCATGGTCACCTTTGCCCAGCCATGGATTATGTTCACCGTTGCCGGAATCATTCGTGTTTACCCACACTGAAAGCGTAACCGCATCAGTTACGTCGAATAGTGGGTCATTGCCGCAGTCAACATAGTCATCAACACCATCGAGGTCCAACGCCATTCCGACCATACCTTCGACGAAGTTCGGGTCGCCCATAATGACGCCGTCGAGCATGTTGCCGGAAGCGTCTAATGCATCGCCTTCGAGTGAATATGCTGCAACCAGACCATCAGTGCCGGGATCAACCGAAATTGGTAGCTCACCTTCGAGGAGTGTGCCACCTGCTTCGTGTTCTCTCGACCGAATAATCAGTTGATTGTTTTCTGCGCTGGCCAAAATCAGGAGGGTAATAATTCCGTCCGTATCGCTGTTGATAAAATCTGCTAATGCCTGGCTTGTATCGGTTGAAAATCTTATTCCTTCTTCTCCAGGCCCGACAAATGTTAACAATACATCTGTGAGGTCGTTCATGTCCAGAGCGACAGGGGAATTAAGCTCCGGAGTCGGATCATTCTGGACACCAGGTGCAGTGTTCCAGGTCAGAGACTCAACTTCGAGCAGATCCAGATCCTCGATAACGCCGTAAACATTCACTTCGTCATGTAGGTTGTGACTGAAATTGTTGAGACTCACATTTGAGACGGTACCTTTGAGTTCCGAGACATCATAGCTAATCAAGAAGACGTGGCGTCTGTCCAGAATATCGCGAGCTTCCAGACCTGAGCCATTGCTGTTTGAATCTGGTCCCCATCGCGGTCCGTTACCAATACTGATATCCTCCACAGCACCTAAGCTGAACATTGCCTTTGGTTCCGGTTCTTCAGCAGTGATGGTTATATCA
>JASFVS010000201.1:0-5961 GCA_050049715.1 Phycisphaerales bacterium | reverse complement strand
TGGGTCATTTGGACAAAGGTGTTATAACAAATTGCTATGCTAAACGCGTAATTGTTACCGGTGGAAATATCGTAGGCGGTCTGGTTGGCTCAAACGACAGCGATATCCTCGAATGTTATACAACCGGTATTGTCTCCGGCAACTTATCTGTCGGCGGATTAGTCGGGCAAATCAGCGAAGGTACGGTAAAAAGATGCTATTCAAAAGCCAGCGTCTCAGGTAATCGAAGTGTCGGCGGGCTCGCAGGTATAACAGTTGACGAGAGAAGTGAAATTACAAACAGCTATGCTGCCGGCAGCGTTGAAGGAGATACTTATGTTGGCGGGTTGGCCGGACAGGTCGAGCGTGGTAATGCATATAAATGCTACTCAACAAGCAGCGTCTCAGGCAATCGAAGTGTCGGTGGTTTCGTAGGGAATATAAGGTTTCTGGGAACCGTCTCACGTTGTCTATGGGACACCCAAAGCAGCGGCCAGCCAACAGACCCCGGTGGGACAGGCAAAACCACAGAGGAAATGAAAACCATAAGCACATTTACTTCTAAAGGCTGGGATTTCTTGAGTATCTGGACAATTTGTGAAGGGATAAATTATCCCGTTTTACTATGGCAGATTCCTGCCGCCGATTATCTTTGTCCGGATGGTGTCAATTTTATCGATTATGCCTCTTTTGCATCCCACTGGGAAAGGAACAACTGCAATGCAATGAACAATTATTGCAATGGTGCAGACCTCAATCAAACCGGCTCAGTGGATTTCAGAGACCTTGAAATTTTTGCAGAAAAATGGCTGGAAGGTCTTGAATAGCATAATATTACAAACCAAACCATCAAATAACACCCATAGCAAAAAAAGCCGTTACTGACTCATCTAAAATACTGAGCCCAAACCTGCTTTATAATCTTGACAAATACCTATTCCGATTATTTACAGACTTGTGGTAATTTTAAAGCAAAAAAAGAGAAAAAAAATTATTAATATTAACAACCACCATAGATTTATACCTTTATATAATAAACACTTATGCGTATTATAGACAAAATAACAAAAAACTAATCCCCGAAATCGAGAAAATCCGGACATAACCGGTTATAATAGAACAGCGGGTTTTTAGCATAAAAAGCCATTTTTTTGTAACAAAAATAGACTCTCAAGCGTCTGATATAATGGTCTTGGATAATATCCTATAATAGAAGAGGGGATTCATTTAAGAATTTTATCCATAGATAGTTAAGAATTTATAAAATATGCTTCCATTAATCGAAGGAAAACAAATTGCAGCAAAAGAAGAAATTAGGCCAACTACTTTGTGAAAAGTCATACTTAGACCAGTCCCACCTCGAATCTGCCCTCGCCGAACAAAAAGTAGAGCATCGACGTCTTGGTCAGATATTGCTGGACCTCGGTTACGTGACAAAGGCCCAGCTCAATGAAGCACTGGCACTCCAGGTGGGAATAAAAAAAGTGGACTTGACCAACGTTACCATCAGCGGTGACATTATTACCCTTGTACCCGCCGAATTAGTCAGCAAATATCATATCCTGCCTTTACAGTTCGAAAAAAGGACAATCACAGAAAACCATGTAAATAATCAATTATTAGCTGTAGCAATGACGGACCCATTTCAGCTACAGGCTCTTGAAGACGTTCGGCTGGTGACCGGCTACGCCGTTCGAAGGTACTACGCCGACCCGCTCGAAATGGAACATGCAATATCCAAATTCTACGGGAGCAATGTGGCACGAATGTTAGACGATCTTGTGCCGGCCGACCAGCGAGCAGAAGCTAACGAACTGGAAAATGGAGAATACTCAACAGCGAAGCTGCATGAACTGGCAAGAGAGCCTTCTTTAGTTAATCTCGTGAACCTGATAATACTGGAAGCAATAGAGTCACGTGCAAGTGACATTCACATCGAGCCATTCGAGCACGAGGTAAAAATAAAATACAGAATCGACGGAATGCTCGTGGAACAGACGCCTTCCTCAAAACGTCTCCAAGCGGCAATTATCTCACGAATCAAAATTATGGCAGACATGAACATCGCCGAGCGGTTTGTACCGCAGGATGGGCACATAGAATTCGCCGGCAACAGCGGGAGAGTCGATATCCGCGTCTCGACCGTCCCGACCGTATATGGTGAATCCGTTGAAATGAGACTTCTCGACAGAACGGCGTCATTGTTAAGCCTCGAAGATTTGGGGATGGAGGAACAATGTCTGGATAGTTTCACAAAATGCCTGCGTAAAACACACGGGATTGTGCTCGTTACGGGGCCGACCGGCTGCGGTAAAACAACAACACTCTACGCCTCGCTGAATAAGATATACTCGCCGTCCGTAAAAATGATAACGATAGAAGACCCCGTAGAATACCAACTCGAAGGGATTAACCAGATGCCGGTCAATCCGAAGAGAGGGCTTACGTTCGCTACAGGTTTGCGGCATATTTTGCGTCACGACCCGGACATAGTGATGGTCGGAGAAATCCGTGATACGGAAACGGCCAACATCGCAATCCGGGCGGCATTAACAGGCCACCTTGTTTTCTCGACGCTCCATACGAACGATGCACCCGGAGCAATAACCAGACTGATAGATATGGGTGTCGAGCCGTTCCTTCTTGCAAGTTCGCTGGAGGCGGTACTGGCACAAAGATTAGTGCGCAGGATTTGTCCGAGATGCAAAGAGGCTTACAAGCCCGATGAGCATCTGATTAAGAGCCTGAACGGCTCAATGAACATTAAATCCAATACGAAGTTCTATCACGGCCGCGGCTGCAATGAGTGCAACCAGACGGGCATATTCGAACTGCTGAGAATAACAGGTAAGCTGCGGGAATTGATAGCCGAAAGACCAACCACCGAACAGATTATCAAAGCCGCACCGACAGACCATATCAGCATGGTACATAACGGAATTAGTAAGGTGCTGGAAGGCCTTACAACTCCCGAAGAGATATTCCGCGTCGCCAAGAGTATCGGCGAGGAATAATAATGCATGATGTTTTATATATTTCAGATAAGATGATGAGTTTTTAAAAATGACCCAGTTTTCTTACAAAGCAGTTGACCGCGGCGGCGCACACGTTACAGGAACGATAGAAGCGATTGACCGCAGAAGCGCCGTGGCCGCTCTCGCGGACAAGGGTCATTTCGTAACGCAACTGGGCAAGGAAGCCAAAACCCCGGCCAAAAGCAAAACAGATGAGGTTTCGCTCGATATCAGCCGCCTCGCAAAGCTCGGCTCGCGAAAGGTAAACAGCAAAGACGTGCTGGCCATGACTACACAGTTAAGCACGGCCCTGCAGGCGGGGCTGCCTTTGCTTAACGGCCTTGAGCTTATCCGCAAGCAGCAGCATAAGGCGGCGATGAAAGAATTGTTGGGCGAGCTTGTCGATGCGGTCAGCTCGGGGCAGTCACTCTCCGAGGCCATGAGCAAGCACGAGAAGGTGTTCAGCCCGTTATACCTGTCGATGATAAGGGTCGGCGAAACGGGCGGAATCCTCGACCAGACGACTATTCAGCTGGCAGGGATATTAGCGAGAGATGAGAAGATTAAAACGAATATGAAAAACGCATCAGCCTATCCAATATTCGTTTTATGCGTCGGACTTGCATCGGTAATAATAATTATAACCTGGATACTGCCGACTATAATAAGAACAATAAGCGAAAGCGGTGCCTTACTACCTTGGCCGACAAGAATGCTGCTGGGGATAAGTGAACTTACGAGAGCTTTGTTTACGACAATATCCGGATGGATTCTCCTTGTTATGCTCGGTGGAGGATTATTTTATTTTATCAGATGGGCCAAAACAGCAGGCAAGCTCAAATGGGCAACCTTCAAATTGAAGATACCCATATTGGGTTCCGTCCTGCGAACGATAGCAGTAGGCAGGTTTGCAAGAACGCTGGGAGCGCTGACAAAAGGAGGCGTTGTTATTCTGGAGGCCCTCAGCGTTGTTCGCGATACACTCGGTAACGAATTATTAGGCAGAGAAATTGATACCGTGGCAGAGAAGGTCAAACGCGGCGAATCGCTGGCCGAGCCGTTGGACGAGTCGGGATATTTTCCGCCACTGCTCGTACAGATTGTATCAATCGGCGAGCAGACAGGCAGGCTCGATGAGCTGCTGCTCAACGCCGCTGAGACCTTTGATACCGAAGCTGACTCGGCCATAAACAGATTTATGGCGATTTTCCCGGCCCTCTTGATATTGCTGCTGGCTTTAGTGATAGGATTCATAATAGCGGCGACTCTTCTGCCAATAGTTGTAATGCAACTCGGAGCCGGCGCGTTTTAACTGTAATTATTTTTGTGATTCGAGCTATGACATGCGAAACAGCAATTATAAAACAGCTTTTATGAAAGGTGGTCAAATGAAGCGGAAGAAGGAGAACAAAAGGAAGGGATTTACACTTATAGAACTACTTGTAGTGATTGTGATTATCTCACTTCTTGCAGGATTCGTTGCGCCGAAATTATTGAAGCATGTCGGCAAGGCCAAGGCCGACCTGGCAAGACCGAAGATGGCGCTTATCGAAGATGCGCTGGAGAGATACGGTCTCGATTGCGGCGGATACCCGGATGATTCACAGGGACTCGATGCTTTATTGACCGCTCCGGCGGGGCTCGAGGAAAAGTGGAACGGGCCGTATATCAAGCAGAGTCAGCTTCTCGACCCATGGGATAATCCGTATATCTACGTTGCCGAAGGTGAAATAAATCCGGGCAGCTATGATTTGGTATGCTTCGGAGCCGACGGCCAGCAGGGCGGTGAAGGTGATAACAAAGACATATATAATGAATAAAATATTGCTAATTAGTTTTGTCCGGTCAGCGATGAAGCTAAGCAGGTTGTGAGTGAGTGTATGACAGTTTCAGGGTACAGGTCGAAAATACAAGTCAGAGCAGGGTGGTATGGCTTTACTCTTGCAGAAATGCTCGTGGTGATAGTCATTATATCTCTGCTCGCAGGTCTTGGCGGCGGTGTTTATACAGGGACATATAAGCGAATGCTTGTCGAAAAGGCGGCACGTGACTTTTTGCTGACAGCCAAGTACGCAAGGGTAATGGCAATTGAGAAACAGCGGCAATATAAGATGCTGCTGGATGCGGCAAATAACAAATTTTATCTATCCACCACGCAGCTGGATGAAGAATCCGGCCAGACAGAAGAGGTAATAGTTAAAGACCCGTTTTGCAGGCCGGTAGAATTCACCGGTAATGTCCGGTTCGAGGATATTCGGATTACGCCGATTGGTCTGGAGGCAACGGAAGAAAATGAAGAAGATGAGCAGTCAATAATTTTCTCGCCGAACGGAACGGCACAAACGGCAGTCGTTCAGATTGGCGACGACAAAACTCGTTATACGATAAGTGTCTTTGCCGCGACCGGCAAAGCAAAGATATATTTCGGCACATCTGAAAATATAGAGGTCAGGGTTATCGACCTGGATGCAGAATAATGACTTGGTTTAAAAGAAACAGAAAGGGTTTCACTCTGGTTGAAACAGCCGTGGCAGGCACTATTCTATGCGGCGCCGTCTTAACCATAAGTGCAATCAGTACAAAAGCCGTCAGCGGAACAAGACTTAACAGACAATATGAAGTGGCAGCATCGTTGATTGATAAACAACTTAGCCTGATTGACTATATCGGTATAGATGAATTCATAGATATAGGCAATATGGAAGGTGATTATAATGAGATTGAGCCGGGGTATCACTGGCAGGTTACTACAGAATACCAAGATATCGACAGTGTCTATCTGGTTACTATAACGGTTAGCTGGGTCAATCACAATCGACCTTACAGCCTTACCGTAGATACTATGCTCGATGGAGTAAGTATTTATATAACCGTTGATTCGGAGACGGAGTGATTAGGAATATGTCTCTAAGAAAGACAGGATTTACATTAGTTGAAGTAATGGTGGCATCGACTATAGGCGCTTTTA
>JASFVS010000010.1:0-20728 GCA_050049715.1 Phycisphaerales bacterium | reverse complement strand
GAACCTGCATTTTGCTGCTTGATAGCCGGTTAAGCAAAGTAGTAAATTCGAGCTTTTCCTGTTCTGTAATTTTCTGTTTGTAGCTGTTCCAGGCAAAAAAGAATACGACCGCGATAATGATTGCCAGGACGATGAGAATAGATGTAAGGTTTTCCTTTGTCCATTGTGGCAAGTGGCCCAGCCAATCGGCCAATTCGTTTGTTTTGAGTTCGTGCCGATGCTCAGATTTCATTTCTTTATCCGTTCCTTATATTAATTTTTTCATATCTGACGATAAATGCCTTTTTCTGTATTACGAAATCAAATCGGGATTATAGCAAAATCTCTTTTATCTTGCAATAGGCCTGTTTTTCGGTTAAATTTTAGCTGAAAATTAGTCGAAAGGAAATAGATGTTTAGAATAAAAGTTAAAGACAAAAAGCGGACGTTTTTATTGCTTATTTCTGTGCTCCCAGTACTATTAGGCCTGCAAATCCGGACTGAGGCCGCGGAGTCAAATGTATTGGCGGACATCTGGAACCCGGTAAAATATATAGGTATTAATGAAATTAAGCCCGGAATGGATGCTTATTGTCTGACTGAATACGGAGTTGCCGGGATTGAAAAGTTTCGTATGAAGGTCATAGATGTCGTACCCGGAATGGATCCGGGCAGGGATATGATTTTAGTTAAGGGTCTCGACGAGCGTTTCATTCATACCGGCCCTGTAGCCGGATGCAGCGGTTCGCCGGTTTATATCGATGGCAGATTGGCCGGCGCGCTGGCTTTCGCGTGGACTTTCAGTAAGGACCCTCTTTACGGGGTAACTCCGATTAAGGAAATGCTTAAGGTAGGTATGGGGCCGCAAGCCGGTTATTCAGGTCAAAGTACTTCATCTTCACATTTACGCAACCAGCAGGCAGATGGAACATGGTCTGTATTTGATTTTACCAGGCCGATAGATTTTACCGAGATTGACAGGCGATTTAGAGAAGAATTGTCTCAAAGGAGACCTAATCTTAGTGGTGTTAATCCTTTACCTTGTCCTCTGGTTACATCAGGATTGCCGGGTGAGGTTTGTGAAGAGCTTGATGAGCTTGTCAGGCCTTTTGGGCTAATGGTTGTTGCTGGCGGTGGTATGGGAAGCGGCATGGCCGGCTCTGATAAAAAGGTGGAACTGGCTCCCGGCTCCTGTCTTGCTGTGCCTCTTGTGAGCGGAGATATAACTATAGCCACGGTCGGTACTACAACTGAAGTTGTGAACGATAAGGTTTATGGCTTCGGGCACTGGCTGCTTGGTTACGGCCCGGTGAATTTGCCTATGGCCACGGGAGTGGTGCATACGGTTGTATCGAGCACGTATCGTTCTTTTAAGGTTGCCAGTCCTATAGAAACGGTCGGTGCTTTGACGGCGGACGAATCGATGGCGGTATTCGGACAGGTTGGTACGGTGGCCAAGACGATACCGTTAACGATAAGAATAGACCGTTACAATGACACGCAGAAACGCCTTTATAATTGCCGCGTCGCTTACAATAAGTTGCTTACTCCTTTGTCGATTCGGTCTGCTGTGGCTGGAGCGGCTCTCCAGCTCGGTGATTTTCCGCCAGACCATACAGTTGAGTATAAGGTTGCTATAGGTATAGAAGACGGTGATTCGATTAGTTTCGAAAATGTTTCCACCGCAGTGGGGCTGAACGAGTTGGTAGCAGAAAGTATCGGCTCTGTTATGTTGTTTATGAATAATCCTTACAAAGAGGTCGGCATCGAATCTTTGGATTTTGATATTCGCATATCCCCGAGAAGTGTTGTTTCACGTATATGGTCGGTGGATTTGTCTGATTCAAAAGTCAAGGCCGGCGAGAAGATAGATATTGATGTCGTTGTTGAATCCGTTTTGGCGGGGAAGAAAAAATACCAGGGAACACTGGAAATACCTGAAGATTTGGCGCCCGGAGGATATGAGCTTGCGGTTTGTGGTTCACCGTATTATGAGCGGTTCCTTACTAAGGCCGTTCCTTATAAATTTATCGCGGAAAGTGTGCCAAGTTTGCTTGAGGCGCTTAAATTTACTTTGAGTATTGGTAGAGATAGATTGTATTTTCTTTTAATTCTGCCGCCTCAGGGAGTTGCCATTGAGCAGTCTGAGCTGCCTGATCTGCCGGGAACCAGAACTCTGGTTTTGCAGAGTTCGAAAAGGGCCTTGAATATCCGGCCTTATCAGCAGTGGATTGAACATAGTTTAGAAACCGATAAGGTTATTATTAACAGAAAGGTTTTAAAAATAATAGTAGAGAAATAATAGTTCTTTTGTTGTTATGAACGTATTGAAACATTTAATTCGTCTATAGGGTGATTTTAACAGCAGGCCATTTTTTGGAGAGTTACTATGGTATGTAAATTCCGTTTTAATTACAGAATAATTCTTACAGTTTTACTCTGTTTGGTTTTGAGTACAGCCTGTTTAGCGGTTAGCAGTAAGGTTGTACGTCATACCAGCAGTTCGGACTTATTAAAGGGGCAAACCGAAGGCGTTGTGATTGGTTCAAGAGGTACTATTCAGCTCGGACGGGCATCCGAAATATTACTTGAAGAAGCCGAGGACATTGGAGATGTCTGGTCGATAAACAGTATCGTCGTTAGCGGCGGAACAATCTATTTCGGCACAAGCCCTAACGGTGGTATCTATAAATACAGTCTTAATAAACTTACGAAGATTTATCCCCAGCAGGAAACATGGAATCTGCCTGAAGAAAAACCAGACGATGCAAATGAACCTGATGGCGAGGAAGTCGAGGCCGAGGAGCATCTGACGAATGAGCATATTTTTGCTATGGCAACAGATGTATCCGGCAGGCTTTTGGCCGGAATAAGCGGCAAAAATTGCAGACTGTGCCGGTTCGAAGGCGACAAAATGGAAATTATTTTTGAGCCGGACGATGCTAAATACATCTTTGCGATAACCGTCGATGGCGGCGGTAACATTTATTTGGGGACTGGGCCGGAAGGTAAAGTTTACAGGCTTAATTCTCTCGGTCGAAGAGCAAAGCTTGTTTATGATAGTCTGGACAAGAACATTCTTTCACTTGTCAGCGGAGCGGACGGTTTTATTTATGCCGGTAGTGACAGCCGGGGGCTTGTGTATAAGATAAATCCACGGACTGAAAAAGCAACGGTATTATATGACAGTGAACAGCCGGAAGTTACGGCACTGTTATTTATGGATGAGCCAGGTAGTTTATATGCGGCGGCGACATCGGCTAAGATTGTTCAGACCCAGACACACTTTGCCGCCAAGCAGCCTTCAGCCGGTCGACCTGAGGAGGATGCCGAAGGAGAAGATGAAGGAGAAGAGGAGGACACCAGGCAGAGTGAAGGCGGACGTGAACTTAAAATTGCGAATACAAAAAGACCGGCCGGTCCTCAGCCGGGCCAGCGCCCACCTCAGGTTCGTAAGGTGGCAAAGCCGGGTCAGGCCAGTTATATATATAAGGTTAACAAGGATGGTTTTGTGACGACTGTATTCGGTGAAAGTGTGGTTTTCTTCTGCCTTTCCCAGGAGGATGGAAAGCTGCTTGCAGGGACCGGAAACAGTGCCCAGCTTTTTAGTATAGACCCTGCGGCCGAGCAGGAGGCAGTTATATATGAGGACGAGCAGGCATCACAAATAACAGCAATAGCTATTGCAGGTGAGGATGTATATCTTGGGATGGCGAATCCTGCTAAATTGGTAAAGTTAGGGCTTGGCTTTACCTCACAGGGGACTTACGTTTCCGACCTTATTGATGCCGGCCAGCCAGCTAAGTGGGGTAAGCTGCAGCTTGAAGCGGATGTTCCCAAAAGATGTAAGATAAAGGTGGCTTCCCGTAGTGGGAACGTTAAAGATGTCAACGACCCCACTTTTTCACAGTGGACCGAGCCGGTGGAAATATTGGAGCCGATACAACTTGAATGTCCCCTGGGCAGGTTTTGTCAGTATAAACTCATTCTGGAGAGTGAAGACGGCAATGTAAGCCCGCTTGTAAGGGAGATTGCTGTGGCAAGTACTGTGCCGAATCTGGCACCTAAAGTCGAATCGGTGACAGTTGAAAGGATTGCCAAAGCCGGAAAGGAAGGAGTTTTTAATATCAGCTACAGGACTACGGACGACAATGACGATAAGCTGACTTACAAAATTGATTTCCGTAAACTCGGCAGAACTAGCTGGATTGAGCTGGAGGACGAAACCGATAAGCCAAGCTTCGAATGGGATGGAAAGACAGTTGAAGATGGACGGTACGAAGTCAGGGTAACCGCCGACGATGCCAAAAGCAATACCGCCTCGACTGCATTAAGCAGCACCCGGATAAGCGAGCCTGTGATAGTCGATAATACGGGGCCGATTGTGAAGAACATTACGACATCGACCAGAGGCAGGCGGTACAAGATCTTCGAAATTAAGGTCAGGGATGCGCTCAGTGCGATTGAGAAGCTGGAATATACGATTGATAGCAATGCGGACTGGACAGGTACGGTGCCGGACGATTTGGTTTATGATACTACTGAAGAGGATTTCACCATTCGAATAGAAACGAAGGAAGATTTACCGGCAGGCGACCATGTGCTGACGGTTAAAGTCAGCGATGCGGTTGGCAATACCACGTATAAAACATTCGATGTGAATATTAAATAGACGGTTTGAGTTTATATCAGCTTAAAGACTTGTGGTATTTTTCGAGCGTGGGTCTTTAATAGTTACTTTTACATTGCTTAGTGCGTCTTCAATGGCCATGTCTCTGAAACCATTCATCGGGTCGTAGAATTTTCTGCTTAAATCAATCTTGTTGACCATTACGCCGGGGCGATTTGCTTTAAGCTGGCGAATGATTTTGCCATCCGGCTGAATGAAAAATGATGGATAGGGGGCATAATACCCGCTTGAATTTGCGCAGCTCGTCCAAAAATAGTTCGTTGCCGCCCGGCACTGCATTGTCTGACGCATAATGTGTGTATGTACGCTTGGGCCTTTCTGCTTTGCGTTATAAAACGACTGGAAAATGCAGTTGACCTTTTGCTTATATAATTGGCGGTAAATCTCCGGAAATCGCAAATCGAAGCATATCAGCAGGGAGCATTTTACGCCGTTTATAGTGAAGTTTACGAACCTGTTGCCGGGTGTGAGTCTTCTCAAATCGCCGGGCGTACAAAATCTTTTATCATAACGGTCGGCGATTTTTCCTTTGGGATTTATAAGGTACAGACTGTTGTGCGGCTTATTCGGCTCGGTCAGCCTGTGCGTACTTCCCAGCACAACCCATAATTTCAATTCGCCGGCCAGGGCCATAACTTTTTGCGTTTCTTCTTTTAGCAGGTCCCAGTCGTACCCGGCGAAGTTAGGAAAGTCTGTACCCACGTAGCCGCTTAGTGCGCACTCGGAGAAATGAACTATGTCGGCTTTGGCTTTTTTTGCTTTACGCAAAAACTCGCAGATTCTTTTGGAGTTCCGCTTTATCGAAGCCCCCACAGCAAACTGACATGTCGCAATTTTAAGAACACCTTCAGCCATGAAACTTCTTTCTTAAATTGTTCCTATTATAAATTCGACCTTTTTAATATTATGTTTACGCGGTGTTGAGTTATATTTTATTTATAAAAAAGATTTGAATATGAAAAACGTAATGATACTTAATCTTTTAGTAATCCATTGAATTGTTCTGAAATTCCTGTCTGCTCGGAAATTTGTTCAAATTCCAAAAGCCATTTTTGAATATATTTAAGGTCAATAGATGTCTTTTGTTTGAGCAAGATATTTTTAACGTCTTCAATGTCAATCGCTCTTGCTGCAATCATCTTATGTATAATCACATCTTCACAGGCGGCGAATTTAACCGGATAATTGTTTATTGATATTTTTTGGGCTCGACTAATAGCTTGCGATTCGTAAGGTGTGAAAGAAAAAATAAAATCAACACGTATTCTTACGGTAAGTTCTTCTGCAGGGAGTACTTTGGTTTCTTTAGCGAAGACTTCTGGATCTTCAGGCAGAATTTTTAACCCCAATTTGTCGCATATATTCTTAATTAACGGAAACTTGTCTGTATCTACTCCCAAGGTAATATCGATATCTCGTGTCAGGCGTGGGGTTCCGTACAGCAGGACGGCCTGGCCACCGATAATCATATAGGGGATGTTATCTTTATCTAAATTTTGGGCTGTCTTTTTTAGTAATTCTTCGATCACGAAGTTAATCCATTAAGGGCTTTAGCAATCCTTAAATCAGTTTCCAATCCCTCTAAAATATTCTTGGAATTGATAATCCCAAGAGAAACCGCCTCCTTGTGCAGTGCTTCATATATAGACAAAGCCTCTTTGTGAGAAAGATTTTCTTCCTTGATTAGTTTTCGATAAAATTTGTCTACTTTAGGTTTATTTTTTATCATTCTTCGGTTTTAGGAAATCAGGCATCGTGAGTTCTCTGAAAACAGAACAAAAATAACTTCAGCAGAAATGACCATACTAAATTATAACCTAAATAGCCTTTTTAAGCAAGCATTGAATAGGAATAACCATTTGTTTTTTCTGTTATCGAGCTTTATGTAATTCTACTTAAGTCCCAGAGTTTCTTCGAGTTTGAAAATTATGTTCATATTCTGGATTGCCTGGCCGGATGCGCCTTTTACGAGATTGTCAATAGCGGAAAAGCAGACAATCTTGCCTTTAACATTGGCCACGAAAATATGGCAATAGTTCGTCCAGGCGACATCTTTTACGGCCGGCGCGTCCTTGCGAATTTGTACAAATGGCTCATCTTTGTAAAAATCGTTATAGAGTTGTAATAGTTGTTCATTGCTCGTATCTTTTTTTGGCTGGCAATACACCGTCGAGAGTATTCCTCTGTCGAAAGAACCGACGTGCGGCTGAAACAATACGGCGACTTTCTTACCTGCGACTTCGCTTGCAATCTGTTCGATTTCCGGCATGTGGCGATGAGTCCCGATGCCGTATGGGAAAAGGTTCTCGTTCATATTCGGAAAGTGAAATTTGCTCGATGGTTTCATTCCCGCGCCCGATGTTCCCGTAACGGAGTTTACAATTACAGATTCGGTTTCTATCAGGTCTTCTTTAAGCAGCGGAGCAATAGCAAGGGAAGCTCCTGTCGGATAGCAGCCGGGGTTGGCGACTAATTTTGCACCTTTTATCTGCTCACGGAAAAGCTCAGGCAGGCCGAACACCGCGTGTTTTAAGTTCTCGGTGTCGGTGTGCTTTACATAATACTTTTCATAGACGCTGACATCTTTAAGCCGGTAGTCGGCGCTAAAGTCAATCACTTTAAGCCCGGCATCTATAAGTTTCGGCACAAATCCCATCGATACCTTATGCGGCAGACAACAAAGGGCGACATCCGCTAATTTAGACAGCTTTGCCAAGTCCAGAGGCTCGATTTGTAATCCGCACCGGCCTTTAAACTGTGGGAAGACGTCCTGTATCGCTCCGCACTCTTCCGGCAGGGCGGTTAAATATGTAAGCTCAGCCTCGCTGTGCTGGAGGATAATTCGTATCGACTCGGACCCGGTATATCCGCTTGCGCCGATTATTGCAACTCGTATCATTTTTGACCTCTAACAAAAAAAGCCGCTAAGATTGTCTCAGAGCGGCTATTGTAATAATCCATAAGTAAATTTGCAAATTAACGCTTCGAGAACTGGAACCTTCTCCTTGCACCCTTTTGTCCGGGCTTTTTCCTTTCGACCATTCGGGGGTCACGGGTGAGGTGTCCGCCGTCCCGCAGGGCCTGGACGAGATGGTCATCGTATTTTTTCAATGCTCTTGCGATGCCCAGCAGCGATGCGCCGGCCTGGCCTGTCGTGCCGCCGCCTCTAACGTTTATGAAAACGTCGAAAGATTTTACTGCGTCTACTGTTTTCAAAGGTGCCATCACTGCTTTTCTGTCCTGTTCGCGGGGGAAATAATCCTTGAGCTCTTTTTTGTTGACCATTAATTTGCCATTGCCGGGTTTAATCCGGACGCGGGCAACGGCACTTTTTCTTCTGCCGGTACCCCACCAGTAACCGCTCTTTGATTCACTTGTCGGAGAGGGCGTTTTTTTGGTCTGGGTGTTTTCGCTGGCTTCGGGTTTATTAGTTTCGGTCTCTGCCATAATTTGCATTCTTTATGAAAATAGTTCTATCTTTTCAGGTTTCTGGGCCTGATGTTCGTGTTCGGGGCCCCGATATACCTTTAACTTTTTGAGCATTTTTCTGCCGAGCTTGTTCTTCGGCAGCATTCTTCTGATCGCCAGTTCGATGACCTTTTCTGGCTTTCTTGCCATCATATCTGCAAAGCTTACGTATTTATGCCCGCCGGGGAAGTGTGTATAATAGTCGTACTCTTTTGTCTGGGCCTTTTTGCCGGTAAGCTTTATTTTATCAGCATTTACCACAATTACAAAATCGCCTGTATCGACATGCGGCGTATATTCGGGCTTGGTTTTGCCCATGAGTATAGGCGCGATTTTCGCCGCCATCCGGCCGAGAATCGCCCCGTCGGCGTCCACGAGCAGCCATTTTTGCTCAAGCTCACCTTTTTTTGCCATAAAGCTCTTCATAGAAAACTACCTTTCGCTACACAAAAACAAATATTCTACAGGATTACATTTTAATGTCAAACTATTTTTTCAGGTGAAAATTCAATAATTTGGACTCCATCAGAGAACAGAAGGCAGAAAATCCGTCCCGTCTAAAGCCGGGTAAACGCCAGCCGGATTTCCGCAGCGCTCCAACACAACAGAAAGCAGACATTTGACTTCTGAAATTCGATCTGGATTTGGTTTTATTTTACCTATTTTCACTTTGGGTTTGTTTTGCATAAAAAGTCTGATTTGTCGAATATTCTTTACATTTGTAAAGATGATTATAGATATGTAAGTAATTGTTTTGTAGGCGGTTATTGAATTTTGATGCATGTTTATCGTGATTAAGGATATTGAAAACGGCCTAAATATTATTGGATGTTCCCGCCGGTGGAAGGGAGGGAACGAAAGAGAGAAGGGGATAGTAGACAGTTGAAAGTTGAAAATAAAAAAGGTGCTGGAAACGGCCGGGGGGAAGGGAGAATAGGGAGGAAATACGTTTCACGTCGCTCGTGACTCGTCGCTCGATCCCTTGGGGATAAATTTTGGATTTAAAGCTCATAATATTGTATGGCTTATGATTGGCTCGTAGTCGGATGACTATGGGCATTTTTTGGTGTGTATCTGCTGATACGAGAACGTGCGGTTCTCCGCTATTCATTCGCCTTCTGGCGGGATGTGCCTTGCCGCTGCTGCGGCTTATGTCGGCCATCTGGCCGATATGTAGGTATTATACCATATTTTTGGAAAAAAGCAAAGGAATTCGAAATTAATGTCCGTGAGATGAGCATTTCTATCCCCCTGCTGCGAGACATGAGTGTAGCCACTCGGGGGTAAACTCCGGCCAGCATGAGGTGCCTTATAGGCACGTAAAAACTTGGATAACGTTTTTACCGTAGACCAGCATGAGAAACATATAGCGTTACGTAGTCTCGCAAGAGACGAAGTAAATATAAAAAGTATCGAACGAAGGTAAAAATGTTATTTGCAAGATGGGTGGAGGATGGAGTGATAAAAATTGGTGTGAACTGAAGGTTGAAATGTTATTCACAGACTGGATTGCAGAATGAAGGGGAGTAAGAAATCGAAAGGGAAAGGTCGGGAAAATTTAGCAAAAATAGATGTGGTCTTGTGAGGGGTGCGATTAAGAGACTTATAATGTATGGGCTTATGATTAGCATTTTCTATTTATATTGGTGGATAAATAGCAATTTGATCGGAGTGGTCCTTGATCAAAAACGAGTCGATGTTTGTACATTGGCCAGCAATATACTTTAGATCTTCCTCATATTCGTCAACTCCAGATAGTGCGGACGGACCCGATCGCATAGTATATATGGCTAGCATTGTAGTGTCACATCCATAATGCTGGCATGTATTTTGAAGTTGCTTAATAAGTTTGTGATCTTTGTTCTTAATCTTGGTAAAAATATTACTTATAAGCATTGTTCGCCACCAAGAAGGTATAAGGGCGGGAGGAAGTGGCCCTTCCTGATGTGTCTTGGATTCATCTTCCATTCGAATAGTTTTCAGCTCGATTGCATAAAATTTTGATTGAAAGCAGGCAAGGAAGTCAGCTATAGGGAGACGATTGTTGTTGGATTTAATGAATTTGGGTAGTTTTTCAATATCAGAAAAACCAAGATTATTGAGAGTAACCGCTAGTAGAGGTTCAGCGAGAATATCATGTACTTTTTCATGGTCACCTGTGAGTAATTCTCTTTTAAAGCCAAACACATTACAGAAGTCCATTGTATTAAGCCCAAGAATACTCTTAGAAGAATTAAGCAATTTTTCAAGGCGTTCAAGTCGTCCGGAATCGGTGGTTATTGTCCGTATGAGATCATTCTTCTCGAGAGAATCGCTGCAATTAGAAAAGAGCCATTTCAAATAGTTGTGAAAACATTTATGCGAAAGTTCATAGTCTTGTAGGGCAGCAAGTATTTGGCTTTCGTCTAACATGGTTTATGCTAACTATGCATATATGGTTTCCGTATAAGAACTCACGCCTTTGGAGGTAAAGGATAACGTAAGAAAATTAAGAGTTAAAGAGAAAAAAGGTGAAATTGAGGAATCGCTGCGCAGTGGGGCTGTCTGGCTGTATGAGCATGTTCAATACGTTTGAAGCTCAGGATTATAGTCGTTTAGCGTAAATTATAGTTTTTAAGACCACGATTAGCACGGCGAGAATAAGCGGACCCACAGATAAAGTAAGGGCCAAGACGGTATTCGGTTTTTCTGGGATTGGGATGAACAATATCGCGATTCCAAACAATATCATTATGATTGACCAGATTATCATTTGTTTCGCGCCATAGGCGTTGATATTAAACCAGTTTTCATCGGATTGAAATGCCTTTGAGAGCCGAAAGCCGTATGTCTTGTTCATTTTGATTTTTTTCTTGTAGAGAGGAATGCTTAAAAATATCAGTATTATGCCGGAAGATAAGTTGGTAAAAGCCAATAGAATATTTATTGAATTCATATTCACTCCCGGATGTTTCACGCCTTTGGTAGTAAAGGATAATATAATAAAATTAAAAGTTGAAGTGAAAAATGTAAAACCACAATGTATAGTTCAAAATGAGATTTTATTCGTTGGCCAGATTTCTCGGCTTCGCTCGACATGACAAAGGAATGGATTCCGCATCAAGTGCGGAATGGCAGGATTTGGGCAACCACATGGGGTTGCCGCTGTAATTTTATGAGCAGCCCATTGAGTTTCCGCAGTTGTAGCATTTGTAGCAGGTGCCGTTTCGGACGGTTATTGAGCCGCAGACGTCGCAGGCGGGGGCATCGTCGGGGAAGTGCGCGAACTGCGAGTTAAACTGCTCCATAATTTTGGCTTCCTGTAATACGCCGGTCGTCTCACTAATCGTCGAGCCTACGAGGACTCCGATTCGATTGGGGAGATTAGTTGATATTTTTATCGGGGCGGAAGCGGATTGTTTAGGTGCTTTTGTGGCTGAAGGAATTGGTTTCTCACTGACGACTGTTTCCGTCTTGGTTTTTGCCCCGGCTTTTACCTCGGCGATTTTTCTGGCGAGGTCTTTTGTCTTTTCGACCACTTCTCTTGCGGTTGTTGTATTTTTGTTGTCGGCCGGTGTGGAGACTGGCGTTCGGTTGGGAGTATTCTTGTCGGCATAGCCCGGTATGAACTGGCAGCCGAGCCAGCAGAAGATGTAGTCAATCAGGCTTTTTGCGAATGGGATGTCCCTGTTGGATGTCATGCCCGACGGCTCAAATCGGGCGTGCCGGAACTTGTCCACGAGCGTAATCAGGGGCACGCCGTACTGTAATGCCATCGAAGTGCAGGTTCCTATGACGTCCATAAGGCCACCGACGGTGCTGCCCTCCTTGGCCATAGTGATGAACAGTTCACCAGGCTGGCCGTCCTCGTACAGCCCCACCGTCAGGTAGCCTTCATGTCCCTGTACTGAAAATTTGTGTGTTATACTGTGTCTTGTATCCGGCAGGCGGCGTCTGAACGGCCTGGCCGGTGTGGATGCTTCAGCGGCGGCTTTTGCCTCCTTTTTGTGCTTTTTAGTGGAGACCGGCTGGAGCATTTTCGAGCCGTCCCGATAGATTGCGACCGCTTTTAAGCCCAGTTTCCATCCTTCCATGTAGGCGGCGGCCATATCTTCGGTTGTGCTTTCCTTGGGCATGTTAATTGTTTTGCTTATGGCGCCGGAGATGAATGGCTGTACCGCGGCCATCATTTTCAGATGGGCCAAAGAGGGAATGCAGCGTTTTCCGTTACGCGGCTTAAATGCACAATCGAAAATCGGTAAATGGTCGGGATTAAGCTCTTTGGCCCCCTCGATGGTTTCGTGTTCGTCGATGTAGTCGCAAATGGTTTTGACCTCGTCGGCACTGTAGCCGAGCCGTTCGAGGGCCATAGGTACGGTTTTATTTACGAGCTTGAGCATTCCTCCGCCGGCCAGCAATTTGTATTTAACAAGTGCTATGTCAGGCTCAACGCCCGTGGTATCGCAGTCCATCATAAAGCCGATGGTTCCGGTTGGCGCAAGGACGGTGGCCTGGGCATTGCGGAAACCGATTTTTGTGCCGGTATCGAGGGTCTGGTCCCAGATGTCCTTGGCGGCGTTGCGCAGAGATTCCGGGCAGTGGGATTCCGGAATGTCGTAGGCATGCTGGCGGTGCATATTTATGACCTTGAGCATCGCATCGCGGTTTTTATCGAATTGCTCGAAAGTCCCTTTTATATCAGCTATTTCGGTGCTGGCCGCGTAGGCGGTGCCCGTCATTATCGCGCTTATTGCCCCGGCCATGGCACGGGCCTGCTCGGAATCATAAGGGAGCGCCAGGCTCATCATAAGGCAGCCGAGATTGGCGAAACCAAGACCGAGCGGGCGGAATAGATGGCTGTTTACGGTAATGGCCTTGTCCGGATAGCTTCCGTTATCGACCAAAATCTCCTGAGCGATGATGAATATCCGAATTGCTTTTTTGAAGCCCTCTATGTCGAAAGTGCCATCCTCTTTTCTGAATTTCATAAGATTAAGAGAGGCTAGGTTGCAGGCCGAATCGTCGATGAACATATATTCGCTGCATGGGTTCGATGCGTTAATCGGCCCTGAATTGGGGCAGGTGTGCCAGCGGTTGATTGTGCTGTGGTATTGCAGGCCGGGGTCGCCGCAAACCCTTGTTCCATCGGCAATAAGCTGCATCAGTTCGCGGGCGGAATGTTCGCCGATTTTTTCGCCTGTTGTTACGGCGTAGGTGGACCAGGCGTCGTCTTTTTCTACGGCTTCCATAAATTCATCGGTTACCCGGACGGAAAGATTGGAATTTTGGAACATTACGCTGTTGTATGCCTCGTTGTTGTGGTCGCCGTCATAGCCGGCCTCGATAAGCGCCCGGGCCTTTTTCTCTTCCTCGGTTTTGCAGGTGATGAATTCCTTAATGTCGGGATGGCTAATTTTTAGCGACTGCATTTTTGCCGCTCTGCGTGTTTTACCTCCGGATTTAATGACCGCTGCTATCTGGTCATAGACCCGCATAAAGCTCAGAGGGCCGGATGGTTTGCCTCCGCCTGATAGTTTTTCTCTGCTGCTTCGCAGTGTGGAAAGGTCGGTCCCTGTGCCGGAGCCGTGCTTGAACAGCATTGCTTCGCTTGTCGCCAGGCGCATAATGTCATGCATCGAATCCTTGACCGACTGTATGAAGCAGGCTGAGGCCTGCGGGAACTCATAGCTGTTTTCACAGGGAAGGGCCTGTTTGCTTTGCGGGTCCCAGTGGTAATTGTGCTGGCCGCCGGTGACTCCATAGACGTCCATAAGGCCGACATTAAACCATACGGGCGAATTAAATGCTCCGTATTGATTGACGCATAGCCAGGTCAGCTCATTGTAAAAAACCTCTGCGTCCTGGCTTGTGGTGAAATAGCCATCTTTTCTGCCTCTTTCGGCGATAGCTTTACAAACCCTGTGAACGAGCTGTTTTACGGAATTTTCCCGCTGGCCGGTCTGGATATCACCGTAAAAGTATTTGCTTGCAACGACTTTTGTGGCCAGCTGGCTCCAGGACGTTGGGACTTCAATATTGTCCTGTTCGAATATTTTCTGTCCGCTGTCGCCGGTGATTTTGGCCGAGCGTATTTCCCATTCGAGCTGCTCGAATGGATGTACGTCCGGGGTGGAGAAGAAGTGTTCTATTTTCAAACCCCTTGATTCGTTTGTGTTTTCAACCATTTCCGCTTTCGATTGCTTCGTAGTAAAAGGATTCTCGGGGTCGAACTGGTACGACATTTAAGCGCCTCCCTGCGAAAAAATAAAGACCACAATATATTGAAAAATGACCGGGGATTAAGCCAGATATAGTATTAACACCCGTAAAAACAGTACCGGCAAGTTAATGCTAATTCGATAAAGTGTAAAGGCCAAAGTTAGAATTTTATGAGTAAATTTTTGCCTGTTGTTCTTAATCCTTGTAGCTACTGAATCTACGGCTGAAAAAATTTTCTTGTAAATATACTCATTAGTTGGCCGGCGTTTTTTTTGCTAATAAAGTTTAACATTTTGTTGTGCGTTTTGTTGAGGATAAGCATCGATATAGGGTGTAAAAAAGCCTTGAGAGAGGGTTGTAAAGAAATTAAGAAATTGGAGATTAAGTTATTTGGATTTTTATAAGTTTTTAATATATAAGAGGATAAGTGTAGGAGAAGACTATTTGAAGAATTAACAATTTTTAGTGTTTTTTTGGTTTTGCTATAAGCCTTTGTTATGAAAAAAGCTGTGGTGGGAAGATTTTTGTTATACGTTGTCGGTTAAAGTTTCGTTGCTTCGAGCCAGCGTTGTGCAATCCATGCATGCGCCCAGAGGTCAGGGTGCACCATATCGCCGGACCATTTGTGGGGCGGCACCTGTTTGATTTTATCGTTTATCGCCTCCTGTAAAGGCACCAAGACAGCATCGAACTGTTCGGCTAAATTATGAACTATGTTGATAAACTCCTGTAAAGAGCTGAACATCGGATTTGCCACGTCGTTGCAGAACATAAAAGGTTCCATCAGCACCAATTGGCAATTGCTATTTTCCCTGGCCTGCGTGAGCAGCCGTTCATAGGTTGATTTGTATTCATTAGGAAATACCGCTTCGTCCAACATGTCAGCGTGTTGACGCCAGACGTCGTTTATTCCTATGAGGACGCTGAGTATATCGGGTTTATGAGCGAGACAGTCTCTTTTCCATCGGCCGTCCAAGTCGCGAATAGTATGGCCGCTGATGCCTTTATTAATAACTTTAAGGTCGAGCTCGGGATATTTCGCAAAAAGCTGGTTTGCCGCGAAGTGCACATAGCCGTATCCGAGCGGTCTGTAGGCTCTCTCGCGCCTGCCGGCGTCCGTAATGCTGTCGCCGATGAAAACAATTGTCTGGTTTGGCTGCAAATCTATCTGAGATTTCATTAGTTTACTCCTGCCGGTAAAAATCCTTTATGTCTTTGCGAAATTCCCGAACTGTTAATTAGCAGAACGCTATATTTATAAAAAAACTTAGTATAAGACTTTTTTCGATGGTCTGTAAGAGATAAAATATTAACTATGGCTTCTAAAGAGAAAAATGCCGGAGTTGATAAAATCAGGGAAAAGATAAAAGAGTTTCCTGCCGGGCCGGGATTGTATTTTATGAAGGGTTCTGGCGATAAGGTCCTTTATATAGGGAAAGCCAAGAACCTGCGCTCGCGGGTGGCGAGCTATTTTCAGCCGGGTGGTGATTTGCTGTCATCACGGGGGCCTAAAATCGTAGAGATGATAGGTAAGGTCGAGACCGTTGATTTTATTGAGACGCCAAACGAGGTCGATGCGGTGCTCAAAGAAGCGCGGCTGATTAAAGATATCCGGCCGCCTTATAATACCGACCTTGTCGATGATAAGACTTTCCCATATATGGAAATAACAACAAGAGAAGATTTTCCGGGCGTATATATCACTCGAAAGCCGCTATCGAAAGGCAGCAGGTTGTTCGGGCCTTTTGCAAGTGCGAAGGACCTGCGGGCTGTTATGGTGGTGCTGCAGAAAATATTCAGGTTCAGGACCTGTAAACTGGAGATTAAAGAAAGTGATACGAAACGCAGATTTTTCAGGCCGTGTCTTTTATACAGTATTAAACAGTGCACGGCCCCCTGTGCGGACAGGATTGATAAGCCCCAATATAAAAAGATTATAACAGACCTTGCCAAGTTTCTGCGTTCGAAACGTTCAACTGTCCTGCGGCAGTTGAGAAAGCAAATGGCTGAAGCGGCGGAGGCCTTAGAGTACGAAAAGGCTGCGATGTTTCGCAACCGTATCCGATTGATTGAGCGGCTCGACCATCGGGGTACGCCGGATGAAGATGTTCAGCCGGAAGTCTTTGCGGCGGACCCTACGGAAGCCCTTACGCAACTGCGGGACTTGCTGAAAACGCCCGAGCCTGTTCGTATCATCGAGGGGATTGACATTGCCAATATCTCAGGTTCGGATTCGGTCGGCTCATTGGTTAAATTTATCGACGGCAGGCCGTTCAAAAGCGGCTATCGAAGGTTCAAAATAAAAACGGTAAAAGGCATCGACGACTACGCAATGATTGCCGAAGTGGTCAGGCGCAGATACAAGTATGCGATGAAAGGTGAGGAGCTTTGGCCGGACCTTATTCTTATCGACGGCGGACTTGGGCATTTGAGGGCTGCTGAAAAGGCATTGGTAGAAATGAATGCGCCGGCGGTTAAGATAGCATCTATTGCAAAGAAGCAGGAAGATATTTATCTACAAAAAAGCAGCCAACCTTTAAGGCTGGCTGCCAATTCACCTGTTCGCAAGCTGTTGCAGTATGTTCGGGACGAAGCCCATCGTTTCGCCCAGCACTATCATCATATTCTGCGAGGCAAAAGTATGTTGAGAAAAAACACTACCACGCGCGGGCGCAGAAAAACTTAAACGCTAAGCTGGATTTTCTTTACTGTCCGCTGGGGTTGTTTTTCCTGTTTAATTTTGCCAGAAGAACGTTCGGGCACTTCACCCAGACGTTTCTCCAGCTCATCTATTCGCTGCTGCAGTTTCTCCATTTGCTTTTCGATTTTTTTGAGCACCTCTTCATCGCTGCGCTCAATGTGTTCCTCTATCCTGTAATTAAACTTGTCATCCGGCTTGAACTTATTGACGAGAATCTTCTGAATTTTATCACTGTCGGGTATAACAATTTCAGTAGAGATACTTTTGCTTTTTTCAGATGACTTTTTAATATTTTTCAGGGCATCTTCAGCGAGCTTGCGGTACTTTTCGGGCAGCTTGTCTATTTCTTTTACTATTGTTTTATACTCGGTGTTACCAATACTGACTCTAATTGTCGCGTTTTCGTCATCGGGGTCACCTTCAATCGTGATTGAATATGTCTCGCCGTCAGTATGGTAGGTGGAATGATGCATTTGTTTGGTAAAGCTTTTTAACATTTTATCGAGATTAGCTTTAACTTTCGTTTCCGGATCCTGTATCACAATTTCCGTCCAATCTTTCCAGTCTTTGTCCCCCGGTTTAAGCCGAAAGATTTTCCCCGGCTTCCATGACTGGATAATATCCGGCTCGGGAGGATATTTCGGCTCTATTTCATCTTTTCTCGGCTCAAGCTTGAGTTTGATGTTTTTACGTTTGCCCTGATGGATAATTCCGAGCGAAACTTCTGTGTCTACTCCGGCTTCCTGAACTTGGTCAACAAACTTATCGAAATCGAAGTTCTCTATTTTTTTGCCTTGAAAGCTGATGATAATGTCATCGCGTTCAAGGCCGGCTTTGTCGGCAGGACTGCCACTTTGCACATTCTTTATCCTTACGCCCTGATTGGGTGAAAGACCCATGTGCACGATTAACAAATCGGGCAGGGGAGCCGTATCCAGCGACACGCCGATATACGCGCGAGTATCGGTTGATTGCGGCTCGGCGTTTAGTACTGTAGTGATGGAAAGCAAAACCACACAAATAGTTAAAGCTGCATTTTTCGTTTTCATAGTTTTCTCCTTTACCAATAATGTTTCATGTTACTTGTTGTACTATAGACCCCGGCTATAGACGGCGGGTTTGACTATACTTTCCCGCGTCCCTTCGATGAGCCACTGGTTTCCGGTTTCATCAGTAAAGTTGTACCAGCCAACATTACGTAAGATGTTTTCAGCGCTATCCGGTGGCTGTATTACCTGGGTCGGACTTTGAATATAAGTTATATCCTGAGAGCCCTGTGCGACTGCAGTTCGCGGTGTCGGTTCACTCAGGGGTGTTGTGTATTCGATGAGAGTAAAGTGTAACGCATAGCCAATTATCAGTCCTGCGGCCAGCCCTGTGGCGAATCGCAGGTGGCCTCCTACTTTTATCAGGCGGCGAAGAGGAGATTTGGCGTGTTTCTGCCAGGCCTGTTCAAAGATTTCATCGGCTGATTTTCCGGGTTCGAGAATCTCAGAGGAGATTGTTTCGCGACTGCTTTGATGCAATTCCTGCAATTGTTCGAAGAGCTCTTTTGCATCGGAATTCTGTTCCAACTCTGTTTCGAGTAAATCTCTTTCACCGGGAGCAATCTGGCCATCGAGATATTTTCCAACCAAGATTTCAAGCATTTCATCTGTCATTTTTATTATTCCCTTACTTTATTTTTATCTTTGCCTGTAACCTGTTTATAAATCATTCGCCTTGCCCTCACGATCCGGATCTGAACGGTAGTGAGGGGTATGTCGAGTATCTCAGCAATTTTTTGATACGTTAGCTCATCAATGTGTCCCAGAATAAATACCTGGCGATATTTCTCAGGCAGCAGTTTTATTGCATCGAGTATTTGCTGGTATTGTTCCTGTTGTTCTAAATTTTCAAGGATCCTTGTGGCCTTTTCATCGGCTTTGTGTTCTGAGATTTCTTCGTTCAGCAGGATTGTCCTTTGCGTTTTTTTCCGGCTGTGTTTTATTGCAATCCGGCGAGCCAGAACAGCCAGCCACGGCCGGAACCGCTCCGGCTGACGAAGAGAATCAATTTTACGAATTACCCGGACGCATATATCCTGTAAAACATCATCTATATCCTTAGTATCATGCAGAGTGCTGTAAACCAATCCTTTGAGCCACGTCCAGTTACGCCTGAACAGTAGCTGCATGGCCTCCTTATCACCCCTTTGTGCCGCACAGACCAGTGCAGGTTCGTTTTTCTTGTTTTCTGCTGTCATATCAGGTCTTTATTATATATAGATACTTGGCGGGTGCGGTTCATACACAATTTTGCGGATTTTTGTGGGAATTTTAATGTGGAAATTGGAAATGCAATTTATAGTCCGGCGCTTTATTTAACATCGCGGCAGTATGATAGTAAATTGGCTGCCCCGGCCGACAGCGCTGTCAACAGTAATTTCTCCGCCGTGTGCTTTGGCAATCGACTGGGCGAGGCTCAGGCCGAGTCCGTTGCCTTCTGATGAACGGCTGGCCTCGACGCGAAAGAATCGGTCGAAGATGCGTTTTTGATTCTCCTGTGATATACCGATGCCGGTATCCTTGATATGAATAGAAGCTTGATTATCCATTGAAGTCACTGTTATGTTGACTTTGCCGCCGGTATCCGTGAACTTGATAGCGTTGTCGATAATATTTGCCACCATACGCTGTAAGCCTTCCTTGCTGCCGCGTACTGTCATCGGCTTATTACTATTGCTCAGGTGCAGTTCTACGTTTTTATCTTCCGCCACGGGTTGAAACAGTTCAGATGCATCCTTTACGATGTCGGTAATATCGACTGTTGTATCCGGCAATTCTGCAACGCCGGAATCCATCGCTGCAATATCCAGCATCATATTGATTATGCCTATAAGCCGGTCGCACTCTGCGATTATCTGGCCGCTTGCTTCCTGATAGTTCTCGATAGAGTTCTTTTCCTGGAGTGCGGTCTCGGCGGCGCCCCGGATTCTCGTGATGGGGCTGCGCAGGTCGTGGGCCACGTTAGTGGTGACTTATTTCAGCTCTTTGATGAGAACCTGGATTCTACCGAGCATATCGTTAAAGGCCGTCGCCATGTCCTCAATCTCACGGCCCTGGTGGCCAACGGTGACGCGGCAGCTGAGGTCTCCCTGACCAATTGACATTGCCGTCCTGGTGACGCGCTGTACACCAAGCATGGCGCGCCTGGTGATGTAGAAGCCAAGCCCTCCACTTATGAGAAGCACCGAGCCGAAAGCAATTGCCAATACTTTGCGGTACTTTGTCATCTGCCGGTCGATGTCGGCAAGGCTATAGGAGCCTATCATTATCATGTTGTTGGGATACTTCATAAAAGCGGTACGGAATTTGCCTTGCTTGCTCGGTAAAGGAATAGTTTTTAATGCTGCAATTTGTTTGACGCCGTCGGTAAGTACGTAGGAGAAACCATCATGGTTGAGGGTTTCGGGGTGAACCGCTTTTGGCAGCTCGTGTGGAAATTCAGGTATGGTTTCAACAATTTTTTTCAGGGCCTCTTTCCATTGTTCGGTGCTGGAAGATACGATGATATCTCTTCGTTGTGACAATAGAAGCCAGAGAACATTCGCATTGTTATCTATGTTTGCCGTCCAGAGGAGGTTGTCGAGTATAATCGCATTTGCATCTTCGGGTCTCCTTGTGAACAGGGAATCATAATAAGAGAAATTG
>JASFVS010000200.1:0-6019 GCA_050049715.1 Phycisphaerales bacterium | reverse complement strand
TATCAAAGCCAAGGACAATATCGGCAAGGTTGCCATTTCTGTCCGGAACCTTTAATGAAATCAGAGTGGCTCCATAGTTGATAATTTTGGCTACGATACCATTCGTATTAGTCAAAGTGTACACGTCAACTGCCCTGCCATCGGGCGTTCGGCCATAAGATTCCTGCTGAGTACTCATTTGCATTTGTTTTGCCTCCTTAGCTTCAGGTTCTGTTGAAGTCGGCGTCTCCTTCTTGCAGCCGATCATACAAACCGCCATTATTACTAAAATAAATCTGCCCCAAAATTTCGTTTTCATTTTCTCGGCTCCCTGTCTGAAGATGTATAAAATTGTGTTAATTATCAACCTGTACGGAATATACCTGCGATGAAATAAATTGTCAAAAAAATTATTCCCGCCACCTAACAAAAAAAGACACTATTACATGAATCCGAAGGTAATTCGACCTGAGTCCTGCGAATGCACGCCCGGGCATAACAAAAAAGCGAATATTGACATTGTCTGTCATTAAAAATTTTTTATTTTTTTTACGGCAGTGCTTGACAAATTGTAATTATATGTTATGTTTGTAATAGTTGAAGTAGTACAAGTAATCCGGTCAAAAATATGCAAATACTAATAAACAACTCATCAGACAGGCCTGTTTACCAGCAGATAATGGACCAGGTAAAGCGTGATATTGCCCAGGGCAAGCTTATTAAGGACGAAAAGCTGCCGACCGTAAGACAGCTCGCCGCACAGCTTACCATAAATCCCAACACAATCGCCAAAGCCTATCGGCAACTCGAACAGGAGGGCATTATTGTTACCAAATCCGGTGCAGGCACCTTTGTTGCAAATCTTGACAGCAACTTAAGCAGGTCGGTCAGAAAAAAACTGATTAACGAGGAAATCGAGCGAATTACGGTTGATGCTTTTCACATGCAGATTGATAAACAAACATTGTCGGAGTGGTTCAATAATGCGGTTGTCAAATTTAATCTAACGCAAAAGAAGGGATGACCGAATGAATGATAACGTTATTAAAATCGAAAACCTGTTCAAATATTTCGACGGCCGATGCGTACTGGACGGCATAAATCTGAAAGTTCCGCGAGGCTGCATCTACGGCCTGCTGGGACGAAACGGCGCTGGAAAGACAACAATTATCCGGATTCTGTTGGGCCTTGAGCCGCCGACGCGCGGAAAGACTTTTCTACTGGAAACCGATTCGACCAATATCTCCGCAAAACTCCACGGCCGAATCGGCTATGTAGCCGAAGGCCATAACCTTATCCAGAACTATAAAGTCAGCCGGCTCATAAAACTCTGCAAAAATCTTTCGCTTAAGTGGAACGACGAATTCTTCGGGCACCTGATAGAAAAATTCCGCCTGCCCGCCGAGCGCAGAATTAGAGACCTTTCCGTCGGTATGCGGGCGCAACTGAACCTCGCATTAGCTATGGCGATAGACCCTGAACTATTGATTTTCGACGACCCGACACTGGGGCTCGATACCGTCGCACGCCGGCAGTTTCTCGAACTCGCCATCGAGCTTATCCAGCAGCAGGGCCGAACCATTTTATTCAGCTCTCATATACTCGGCGACGTCGAACGAATCGCAGACCGGATAGGAATACTGGCCGCCGGCAAGCTCGTCGTGGATTGTCCGCTCGAAGAGCTGAAAGAGCGCGTCAAAAAGTTGCAGGTAATCTTCCCAGAATCTGTGCCCCGGAACCTTTATCTGACGGAAGTTATCAATCAACAGATACAGGGCCGTGAAATGGTAATAACCGTCGCCAACTGGAACAATCAAAAACAAACTATTCTCGATACCTTCAAGCCCTCGAGCTGCACGGAAATTCCGATGAGCCTCGAGGATATTTTCATAGAATGCACTAAACCAGTTTCAAAAATTATTGAAAGCTGATAACAGGAGACTAAGAAATGTTTACGCTTATAAAAAGAGAAGTAATGGACCATTTGGTGTATTTCATCGGTGCTGCTATTTTCTCAGCAATCCTTATAGCCATCATGCTCTCTACGGTGCGCCACAGCGACTCTAAAGACCCACACATTTTACCAATCGGCTTCGGCGTCCCGCTTGCTATGCTTATCGTAATCGGCCTCTGCGGCATGGGCGCATCACAGATGTACACGGACAAAACCAGAAAAACATCCGCCTTCCTGTCAACCCTGTCGGTAAGCAGAAGCCGGATATTACTCGCCAGAATTATCACGGGCACTCTGGCAATTCTAACGTTCCTTTTACCCCTGACAGTCTCAATCGTGTTTTTAACGCGTCTTTTTCCCCCGCCGATACCTATATATCAGGGCATGGTTTTCGAAATATTTACAGCAGTATTTCTGATGGGTTTTGCCTGCTATTGCATAGGCCTGCAAACCGGCTGGAATTCGAGCAAAATTATACCAACGTTAGGCGGACTAATATTAACCTGTATCTTCATTCCATTGATTCTTATTAAAGGATTCGGCCTGCACGTCATAGTGATACTCGTTCTGTTTATCGCTGCCTCTCTAATACGTATCTGGCATACTTTTACATCAACGCCACTTTAGGAATATAATTATGAAGTCTCGAATAAACTATCCCATTAAGGCCATCGCTACCGGCTTTATCGTTCTGGTATTATTGTCTATACCACTCTTTTGGATTCGGACCATATGCCAGACATCTCTTTTAATTAATATGCCTGATGAAACCAGAACCGCCAGAATAGAACCTTCCGGCCTTGTGCCGGACGAGTTTGAGAATGACCCAAACATTATTATACACTCTCAAGCCTCCGCAAGGATACGCGATGAACAACTTGAAACAATCGGGGTTTTTGACTATTTTCAGGCAAGGTCGCCGGGAGGACGCCGCTCAAACGTTTATCTCTTCGACTCCGACGATGAGTGGATATATTTTGACAAAAAGACAGGCTGGCTTGTCCTGCATTATATCGACAAACAGACAACGCCCGACAATAACAGGCTGGCTCTGGAGGTACAACTCTATATCGGACCGGAAGGAATTTCAGAAATCCCTGAAAAAAACCTTGGCCGATTTACTGACCCGATTATAGATCGCAGCCATTTAAAATGGGGGCTGAACAGTTCAAAGGATTTAATTATATATGATAAGAAATTACGACGATTTTTCAAATTTGATTTAAATAAACAAACAATAGTAAAAGGTCCTAAGCTTAACAAGCGCGACTCTCATAAACCAATTCAAATTGGCTGGTTAAAAAAGAAGGAAACATTCTCATATTCCCGCTTGGGCTGGAATCCTCCTCAAATTAAGGATCCCGACAAAAATACGGATACAGAACGCTCGATAGTCGAATTCAAACCAATCATGCCAGTTTTCTACGATTTTTATGCCGGTTTGTATCTGCTTGTCCTTGATGAGACCGGCAGGATTGACCGGCTCGATAAGAAAACACTCACTTTCGCCGGGACCGCAGGCCGATTGCCCGTCCCTCCAACGCTCTTCGGTTACGAGTCTACCATTATGCCGCGAGGTTTACTGGCTTATGACGTTTGGCCACTATCATTAACAACACATTTCTTTGAAACCACCGAAGAAAAACAGGAATCCAAAAAAGTCTTTTTCGGAGAACCACCCGGATCTTCCAACCCGCCACCGACCAGAATTGAAAAAAAATACCTCGGCTTATTAGCAGCCAGTCTTTCCCACGATGGAACCTCCCTTGCCCTTACGGCTTATGATGAGAATGGAGTACAAAATAGAATCGAACACACCAAACTCACCAGATACAGAGACGGCCGTCGTGTCACGAGTATCCCTTCCAGCAAAGCTGTCTTATTCGAAGCTCCCTGGGCGCCTGCGACGACTATATGCAAATATCTAACTGAAAATCTTCACCCGCCGATTCTCTCACTCGCTTCTTATTTTACAGCAAAATATTTTGAGGCCGCATCCGGCCACAGGGCGTTGTTCCTGCTGCCTAACTCGTTTATTGCGTTAAGGGCCAGGGCCGGTAATAAAAATATCAATGTCGCAGAGAGATTCTTTTCCGCCCTGTCGTTAATGTCGCCGGCGATAATACTGGCGATAGTACTTGCACATATAGTCAATAAGGATGCTGTCGTTGTCGGGCTTTCGAAAAACGCAAGGCTTTACTGGGTGTTCGGAACTCTTGCTTTCGGCCCTGTCGCCTATATTACTTACAGATTGACCCGGCCTAAGATGACTCTGGTAACCTGTCAAAATTGCGGCAAACCAAGAAGGCCGGACATGGATAAGTGCCATCGCTGCAAAAGCGGCTGGCACGTCCCGGAGCTGACGCCGCCGCTCTGGCGCGTCCTTGATGGCACAGAACAGATTCAACTTAACGCGAGTGAGGCAAGCCCGCTGGCGGATGAAGAGGAAATCACAACCGAATAAAATCAGCTTCTCTCAGAATTTCCTGTTACCTTTAACAGGCTGTGTGCCTTTCTATGGGTGAGGAACGTATAAATGGCCAGGGAAAATAAACAAATTCAGCAGTTACTCCGCGAGGCCCGCTCAGGCAATCGGGCAAGTTTGGGAAATCTGGCTGTAATCGTCCGGCAGCGGCTGTACCCTTTTATCTTTCGTACCACCTTAAATCACGACCTGACAGAAGATATATTACAGGAAACACTATTAGCGGTTGTCCAGCAAATCTCCACATTAAGAGGAGACCGCAAATTCTGGCCCTGGGTGTATCGCATCGCCTGGAACAAAGTCCAGGATAATTTCAGACGCCACAGGGTTCGCTCCTTGGGCAAGGCTTTTTTCCTTAGGAGCCAACGTCATACAACCCGTACACAGACAGGCAAGCACAATCTTTTGGAAGCCAAGATTCATGAGGAAACTCTACAGCAGGTCTCGTCTGTTCTCGAACAGCTCAGCCGCCGGCACAGAGATATTCTTCGGCTTCGCTACTACGACCGGCTGCCCTATAACCAAATCGCATCTATGACACGTACAACGCCGGAAGAGGCCCGCGTACGTTCCTTCCGCGCCAGAAAATCCCTCAAAGCACTAATGGTCGGATGCCTCTTATAACCTTAGCGAAACGGATGCCACGCCGCCGCCTAAAAATATGACCGTAAATATTCGATGCTCTTGCGCGCGATAGTTTCCGGGTCAGGGTCGTACTTAAATACCTCAACGGAAAGCCATTTGTCCCAGCCAATATCATTTATCGCCTCCGCGATTGGGCCGTAATCCACATTCCCCATCCCCGGCCCATAAAGATTCGCATCGTTGACGTGAAAATGACCGACATCTTCGGCGCGGACCGAACGGATAATATCCGGCACCGGCGTATCCTCAGAACACATCGCCTTAACATCGAGATGAATCTTCAAATTCGGATGGTTGATTTGGCGAACCATCCGCATTCCTTCGGCGACCGTATTAATAAAATCAGTCTCGACGGGCGACAGCGGCTCAAGGCAGATTGTAGCATCCAGCTTGCCTGCCTTATCCAGCACACTACTGAGCAATTCCGCAGCCGCTTCCCACGCACCATCTTTGGTTTGTCCTTCGACAAGGCTTCGCTGTTTTGGAGAACCGAGGACCAATACTTTGCCGCCAAGGTCACTGCACAAATCAATAAGGCAGGACAAGTAATCTCTTGTCCTGCCTCGCATTTTATTATCCGTCGTCGTTATATGCAGACCGTCAGGCCCGGCAAAGAGCCAGTGCAGCCCGACAGTCTCAAGGCCGTTATCGGCAATAATCCGCCGAACCTCTTTTCGCTGGTCCGGGGTAATATCCTGAACCGAAGCTGAAATAGTAAAAGGCGCTATCTCGATCCCATCATATCCCAACCGGCTCGCAATCGAACAGACCTCGGCCATCGGTCGGCCTTCGAACATCTCATTACAAAGAGCAAACTTCATTACACTTTGTCCGGCACGACAAACGGTTCCCGATAGTTTCGCTTCAGGTACATATTCGCCCACTCGCTGCATTCACCGACGAACTCTTCCTTTTTGGCGTCCATTGTCAGCATCGGGCCCATAGTGATTGGCTCT
>JASFVS010000199.1:0-6046 GCA_050049715.1 Phycisphaerales bacterium | reverse complement strand
GGACTTTCTGGACGGCAAGTCCCTGAAAAATGAAATATGCTACCGATGCGGCCGGGATACCTGCAAAAAGAAAGAGACCGGCCGTTGCTTCTGAGTTGTCATGGCAAACGAAATACAAAAACAAATCGAGCAATTACGAGATGAAATCCGAGCACATGACTATAGTTATTATGTGCTCAATGAACCTAAAATAAGCGACCAGCAATACGATAAACTCTTTGCCGAGCTTAAAGCGTTAGAAGAAGCGAACCCTAAGCTTATAACACCCGACTCACCTACCCAACGCGTTTCCGGCAGGCCACTCGAAGGTTTCTCTACAGTAAGGCATAATGTTCCGATGCTTAGTATGGATAATACCTATAACGAAGACGAGCTAAGAGCTTTCGATGAGAGGGTACGCAAGCAGCTCGGAGACACAGAATACGATTACGTTGTCGAGTTGAAAATTGACGGCGTGGCTGTTAGCCTTCGTTACGAAGATGGCACCCTCGCTACAGCCGCCACTCGTGGGGACGGCCGGGTGGGAGATGATGTTACTGCCAATGTGCGGACAATAAAAGCTGTCCCATTGTCATTAAGAGGCGAGAAAATACCTGCCGTACTTGAAGTTCGCGGCGAAGTTTATATGCCGACCAGCGCCTTTGTTGAACTGAATAAACTCCGCACCGAAGCCGGCGAGCCTGCCTTTGCCAATCCGCGAAATGCGACAGCGGGGTCCTTGAAACTATTGGATGCAAGGATTACCACCGCAAGAAACCTTTCGTTCTTTGCCTATTCGATTGGTCAAGTCTCCGAACCATTGGCGGATAATCATTACCGAACACTGGATAGATTCAAAGAACTTGGCTTACCCGTAAATCCAAATATCCAAAAAGCTAAAGACATAAATGAGGCAATAGATATCTGTCTCGGCTGGAGTGAAAAACGCTCAGCGCTGGATTATCAGATTGACGGAATGGTTATAAAAGTAAATCGTTTCGAGCAACGAGATATATTAGGCGCAACGGGCAGAGCGCCTCGATGGTGTATATCGTATAAATTCGCAGCCGAGCAGGCGGACACTATCGTCGAATCAATTGGTGTCCAGGTCGGCAAGAGCGGCATCTTGACGCCGGTGGCAAATCTAAGACCTGTGCTGTTAGCAGGCACAACAGTCAAACGAGCAAGCCTGCATAATTTCGATATGCTCATAAAGCTTGATGTACGATGCGGTGACACTGTAGTGATTGAAAAGGCGGGCGAGATAATACCACAGGTAATTGAAGTAAAGGAACAATTAAGACCGGCCGGCACAAAGCCTTTTGAAATACCTCAAAAGTGCCCGATTTGCGATTCGGAAGTTAAAAAAGATAAAAATGGAGTTTATCTTCGATGTGTGAATCCTGATTGTGTCGGACAACTGAAAGAGCGTCTGAGATATTTTGCAGGACGGGGACAGATGGACATCGAAAAGCTCGGTACCGCCCTAATCGACCAGTTGGTCGACACCGGCCTGGTTAAAAACTTTGCCGATATATACAAACTCAAAAAAGAAGACCTCATTGAATTGGAGCGAATGGCCGAGAAAAGCGCAGGCAATGTAATAAAAGCAATAGAAGCAAGTAAAACTCGGCCATTATGGCGATTCATCACAGCTTTAGGTATTCGGCATATCGGAGGCCAGTCAGCACAAATCCTGGCCCAACACTTTGGAAGTCTTGAGGCTCTTATGGATACATCCCAGGAGGAACTTGCACAAATAGAACAAATCGGACCAATAATGGCGGAAAGCATCGATGAATATTTTCACAACCTGAAAAACCGCCAGGTAATCGACCAGTTACTACAGGCGGGAGTAAATCCTCCGAAAACAGAAAGGCAGCAAGCCAGCAAATTAGCAGGTAAAACTTTTGTTGTTACAGGCACATTGGAGAATTTCACGCGTCAACAAATAGAGCAGGCAATAAGACAGGCGGGAGCAAAGACATCTTCGAGCGTCAGCAAGAAAACCGACTTTGTATTGGCCGGAGAAAATCCGGGAAGCAAACTTGATAAAGCAAAGAAACTCGGAGTTAGAGTGATAAACGAAAAACAATTTTCAACGATGTTAGAATCCGCGTGAATTATTGTTATGGCTACACAGGATGAGAAATATATGGAGAGAGCCTTGAGGTTGGCCCGGCGGGGTCTCGGCTCGGTTGAGCCGAATCCTGCTGTCGGGGCGGTTATTGTAAAAGCCAACCAAGTTATCGGCAAAGGCTGGCATAAAAGATTCGGCGGCCCCCATGCGGAAATAAACGCGCTGGAAAATTGTAAAAACTTAGGCGTGAATCCTAACGGCGCTGCAATGTACGTCACGCTCGAACCATGCTCTCATCATGGCAAGACCGGCCCATGTACAGAAGCCATCATCGCGGCCGGCTTATCAAAGATTTTCATAGCAACGATTGACCCATCGGAACATGCAAGAAACAAAGGTATCGAGCAATTACGTAATGCAGGAATCGAAGTGCAGATCGGCATCTGCGAGACTGAAGCAAGATTACTAAATGCCCCTTTTATAAAATATGCCTCAACCGGCAAACGCTGGATAACACTGAAATGGGCACAAAGCATCGACGGCAAATTAGCATGGTCACAACAAAATGACGAGCAACGATGGATTTCTTCAGAGAAAAGTAGAAAAGACACACATAAATTACGCAGACAAGCTCAGGCAATATTAGTTGGTATAAATACGGTGCTCGCCGACAATCCGTTATTGACACCTCGCCCCAGTAAAGGCAAAAAGATTACAAGAGTAGTTTTGGACAGTCACCTCAGGATTCCTCTGGACTGTAAACTGATTAAGACAGTCCGAAAAAATCCGGTACTGGTCTATACAACCGAAAATGCGATTCAAGCCAACTCTAAGACGGCAGAAAAGATTGCAAAAAAAGGAGCCGAACTGCTCGCTTGCAGGGAAACTGAAGGCCGTTCCAATCTACACTTTCTGCTCGACGAATTAAGCAAACGCGGCATTGCTCATTTGCTTGTCGAAGGCGGGCCAAAGACATTTACCTCGTTTATAAAGGAAGATCTGGCCGATGAAATCGTTGTCTACATCGCACCGAAGATATTCGGGACACAAGGTAGTATTGATATCACCGGCCCTATGGCCGAATTAGCAAAAGCTATTGATTTGCATTACGTTGATATCGAGCGATTCGGTAACGATGTCCGTATAAGCGGCCTGACTAAAAAAGCACTTAGTGAAATCTCAATCCCACCCTGCAAATAATCTCAATACATTAGATAATTCCTGAGCCGCTTTTAACGGAGACATCAACAGTGGTTAAGGGGCGATAATCGAGTATTAACAACAAGTTTGCCGCTATAATCCGCAAATCGACTGAAAATATAATAATTCACTCAAACAAATTCAAGGTTTCAAACAGCATTTTTTTACCGGTATATTGTGATGAGGTAATATTTTTCAAAATACCGATGTACATGCCTTTAAACGGCATTTTCCCCTTGATTTGCAATTTTGAAAGAAGTATAATTGTGGTAATAATTAATATCCTGGCAAAACCTAAAAGGAGAAGGGTAAAAATTCATTTAACCGGCTTTTTATAGGTCTTTCTAAAACATCGACCTGAGGTCGGTGACATTGTGAAGATTCACAGGAGGAAAATATTTCGGGTGTTATCGGTTATAACGAATATAAACGACCACGTTAGTATCAAGACATCTTCATTTTTTGGGTTAACTCGATAAAAACTTGTACCGATATAACATCTGAAATCCACAGGAAGGAGACGGTATTAAATTAAGATGGCAAAAAGGAGAGTTAAAACCATTTTTTAAACACTCTTCTTTTTGCTGTGTTGCCTGAAGGTGCGAAAGGGTATATACGATGAAAAAATCTCTAAATATCTCGCTCGTTCTTTTAACTTTTGTTTTTCTTAGCTGCTCAGGCTGCCGGAGTTTTGAAAAATTTCTGGGATTTGAGCCGGAAGAAAACCAGAGCCAGGGAACAAACTTACCTGACAATTTCTTTTGGGACCAATTCCAGCAACCTACAGGCTCGACTCCAACTATGGCAGCACAAACTCCCACAGGAGGCAGTGTTCCAATTTACACAGAACCAAGGCTCGTACCTTTCACCCAAACCGGTCCAACCGTAATCTCGAAGGCTTACCCCTGGCCGGAATGTGGCATTGTTCAATTGGACAAAACTTTACCGAAAGAAGTGTTGCTGAATAAGACATTCGATTATTCTATCACTATTACGAACCTAACAGGCACAATGCTTACAGACATCAAGGTAATTGAAGAGCTATCAGAGAATTTCAACTTGATAAGCGCCAATCCGACACCGAAAGAAGACATTAATAAACTTACATGGGAAATAAGCTCACTGGGACCAAAATCCAGCAAGCGATTCACCCTTACAGGTACACCCACGCACTCTGACTCCCTCGAAAACTGCACTACCGTCGTCACTCCGGTCATACCCACCTGTGCCGCCATAAGAGTTGTACAGCCCAGGTTGGAGTTGACCAAGACAGCACCGGCCGAAGCGTTGTTGTGTGAACCTATTCCAATCGTATATATGGTAACAAATACGGGAACAGGAGCGGCACAAAATGTAAAGATAATTGAAAGACTTCCGGCATGGCTGAGAACAGACGAAGGCCGGAACGAATTAGTATTTGATGTCGGTACATTACCTGAAGGTCAGTCACGACAATACACGGCTACACTACGGGCAGCTAAGGTCGGTACATATAAAAGCAGAGCGGAAGCCAATTCAAGTTCCGGTGCAAATACTCAATCATTAGAGACCACAACGAGTATAGGCTTACCTGAACTGACAATCGTAAATAACGGTCCGGAACGGCATTATATAGGCAGACCGTTAAGATATGATATAACTGTTACCAACACATCAGACATTCCGGCTAAAAATGTTGTCGTCGAAAACAGGCTTCCGAATGGAGCTACTTCGATAGAAGCAAGTGAGAACGCAAAGTTCTCCGGCTTAAAGCTGATTTGGGAACTTGGCACTCTTGCACCAGGCAGTTCCAAAAAGGTAAATGTATCATACACGCCCGAACAGGCAGGCACACTTACAAATAGTGCAACCGCAACTGCATATTGTGCCGACCCTGTAACTGATTCGGTAGATACCACGGTGACCGGAATTTCCGCCGTATTAATGGAAGTAATTGACATCGGCGACCCGGTCAAAGTCGGTGACCGCACGACATACGTTATTAGTATAACAAACCAGGGCTCCGCCGTCGCCACGAACATCAATGTTTCCTGTATTCTGGAAAATAATGTCCAATACGTTTCTTCCTCGGGCGCAACCTCCGGTTCAATGGACGGTCGGGTCGTGAATTTCTTACCGCTAAGCAGTCTTGCACCAAAATCCAAGGCCTCCTGGCGCGTAGTTGTAGCGGCCATAAAACCGGGAGACGTACGCTTCAAAGTAATAACGAATGGAGACCAGCTTTCACGTCCCGTTGAAGAAACAGAATCTACGAACATTTACGAATAGCTATTACAACAAAATAAGGCACCACGGCACAGCACACGTCATGGTGCCTTTATTTTTTTAGACCGGACCTGTGGTATCAATGAATAGAAAAGTTCTGCTGGTTTTGACTATGATTCGGTTTGCTAATCCATAAACTTCTTCAATATCGCGGCTGTGTGTATAGCGATAAGCATAAGATAGTCTAAATCACTCAAACTGTAGTGTTCGTGTATCATAGCGTTGTCAACGTACAGCACACCATGACAACCATCCGGACGCATAATAGCTGCGACCATTGCCGAGCGTATTCTTTCCTTCGATTCCATCTGTGCTGAAACACTAGGAAGAACAAAAAACTGTCCTTTTTCAACGGCCTGAGTTATCTTCTCACCGAGTTGCAATTCACCAAGTTGGACCGGCACACCGTCCCTTCTTTTGCCTCCGTGACATATCATCGGTCCGGCAGGTTGCTTTCTCAAAGCACACCAGACATGATATGCGCTGAACTGACCTAACATAACATCCAATAAAGTCAATAAC
>JASFVS010000366.1:0-3176 GCA_050049715.1 Phycisphaerales bacterium | reverse complement strand
ACCAGTCCTTGCATCGATGCTGGTAATACTGGTGACTCTGTTGGCAGTGAGCCGGCAGAAAATGGGGGCATCATTAATATGGGGGTCTATGGTGGCACTTGTGAGGCCAGTCGTACTAATGTTCCCTAATAAATAAAGGATGTGCAGATGAAAAACCAAAATAAATTCTATATCTTTTGTATTTCATTAATAACAATTCTACTAAGCTTGCAGACATATGCAGCCGATGGCCCTTCACCCTATATGGGTCAGAAGCCGCCGGGTCTGGTTCCCAAGATATTCGCGCCGGGATTAATCAGCATTCCCAATCGGTTCGAAAGAAATATTTGTTTCACTGCAGATGGAAGGGAATACTATTTCAACACAAGAAATTCAAGCTGGACAAACTATCAAATTTTCGAAACCCATTATGAGAATGGACAGTGGACTACGCCTGTGCGTGCATCCTTTTCAGACACTACATCCCTGTGTCCGAGTTTGTCTAATAACGACCAGACTCTCCATTTTACAGGAGGCTCTCAGGATATTTACAGAGTGACCCGAACAGCCGGTGGTTGGTCCAGCCGGGTTAGATTGGGTGAACCCATAAGTTCCTCTAATGCTGAATATAGTTGTCATATATCGAGTCTTGGGAATTTGTGGATGTGTTCCCATCGCTCTGGCGGGGTAGGGGGTTGTGATATATGGTATATACCGTTGGAAGACGGCCAGCTTGGTCAACCCCTGAATCTCCGCACTCTCAATACCGGTAGCAATGACTGCGCGCCTGTACCAGGATTTAACGAGGAATATATAATATGGATGGCAAACCGTCCGGGTGGTTTTGGAAATAATGACCTTTATATTAGTTTTCCCGATGACCAGGGTGGCTGGACAGCCCCTAAAAACCTCGGCCCACCCATAAATACATCAATAATTGAAAGTGCGGCCTTTATCTCACCGGATCGTAAATATCTGTTCTTCACACGCGACAGCGGCATTACCTCTGATATTTACTGGGTAAGTGTGAAGGCGTTTCTTCCAGATCCGGATGGGCCTGTTTTTAATATGATGACAGGTCAGCGATTCAGCTCAATTCAGGCTGCCATTAATTATGCCTCGTCAGGTCAGACCATTCTTTTAGCGCCGGGTAAGTACGAAGAGAACATTATTATGCCTCCGAAGGAATTGACAATTCGTTCTGCCAATGCACAGGATTCGGCTATTGTTTCCCTTACTTCGTGCTCAGGTGACAGCGAATCACCCGTAATTACTCTTTCACCGGCAAGTAAAATCAAACTGCAGGGATTGACAATCTGTGACGGTGCAGCGGGTATTAGTTGTTCAGGAGCCCAATTGCAGCTAAGTCATTGTGTTATCAAGGCAAATCATGGATGTGGTATTGAAATAAGTGATGAAAGCACTCTTGAAATGAGTAACTGCATTATAGCTGGCAATACGGAAGCGGGAATTAGTTCTATACCCAGAACTGGAGGACGCGGAGGGGCTGTCTATAGTGATGTGGAGATAACTAATTGTACGATTGTTCAGAATGAACAGTGTGCTATTGATGGCGGCGGCATGGTAGTCGCGAATTCAATCATTTACTTTAACGGCCAGTCGGCCGATGGCGCACAAATTGACGGCGAGAATATTGATGTTACATTCTCGGATGTGCAGGGAGGATTTGAAGGTGACGGGAACATTAATGCTGATCCTGAGTTTGTGGAGCTCGGAGTATGGGTGACGGCGGATCCTGATTATTACACACTTGGTGATTCTCACTTAAAATCGGCCGCCGGCCGTTGCAATGCAATTACATCAACCTGGGTATTAGATAGTACAACCAGCCCTTGCATCGATGCTGGTAATGCGGATGACTCTGTTGGCAGTGAGCCGTCGGGAAATGGTGGTGTCATCAATATGGGAGCCTATGGAGGTACTCCCGAAGCCAGTCGAACCGCTGTTCCGGAGTAGATAAATAGGTAGTATGATTCAATGATGTTAGCTGATATATTTCATTATGCATTGTGTGAGCTAAGGCGGCGAAAAGCACGGACTTTGATATGTGTCATGGGATACGCCTTGGCCGTGTCGAGTATGATTGTGCTCGTTGGTGTCCTGCTGGCTGCGAAACAGGGCAGCGCAAAGATTCTCGACCATACGGGGACACACTTTGTTGTATTTTCGCCGGATGTAGGTTTGTGTGGGCCGTGCCGTATTTATGCAGGTAACCAGGTTAAAAGTGAAGGATTTGTGGCTTTTGGTACTCTGGTCAACTTGATACCGCATGAGTTTGTCGAGAAAATCCGTAACCTTTCTTCTGTAGCGGCTGCTGCGCCTTATTTGCAATATAGATTTCGAGACCCAAACGATGGTTACTTATTTACTGTGGGAGGCTTTTACCTTGAAAATGCTATGGTTGTTCGTACTACGTGTTGTGCGGCGACGGATATTGTAAAGGGGCGCTTCCTCGCCGAGGATGACGTGAACAAGATTTTAGTGGAGCAGGCCTATGCTCAGTTGAGGCAAATCAACGTAGGAGATATCGTACGAATTGCAGAAAAGGAATTTTCTGTGCTCGGGATAATCGATCCGGGCGTCAGGCCTGCCAAGGCTGACATTTATATGCTGTACGAGGACGCAGAGCGATTGATTGACACGCAGCTCCCAAATTTGCCGATACAGGGACATGCCAATCTTATACTTGTAGAAGTTGCACAAAGTTCTGAGCAGGACAGGGCCATTCGGGCGGTGAAGTCACTTTATCCCGACTTGGTGATATCGAGTTATGCCTGTTATAAACCTGCCTCCCGAGCCCGGAGAATCAATACTACTTCAATTACTTTACTTATTATTGTGATTGGCGCTTTGACTGTACTGCTTGCGATTGTCTCTCAGTTAACATCGATGGTCGAACGCAGACGAGAGCTGGGCATATTAAAGACCATCGGTTTTTCCAACAGTCAAATTATGAGCCAGGTCATACTGGAATCAGTGTTACAGGCGGCTATTGGTTCTATGGTAGCCATTTTAATAGTAATTCTAATTTTGCCTGCGGTTCTCTTAAAGCCTCTGGCTGCTATGAACATAACTTTATCCAGTAGCTTATGGCTGCAAATATCAATTGTTGCTGTTGGACTGTCGTTATTAGGAGGCTTGGTAGCGGGAATTGTTCCGGCGTGCTGGGCCGGATA
>JASFVS010000198.1:0-6059 GCA_050049715.1 Phycisphaerales bacterium | reverse complement strand
CAATCTCTAATCGGCTTTGAGCATTCCCTTGTGCTGCCTTCGGTTCGCACTATTTTTATCATTTCACCGCTTCGCGTCTACATGACAGTTCGATGCTCATGTTGTAGCGCAGCAGAAATCGAAGATCCGGCATGGTTTTTTGACGGACCCGGCTTTCCTTAGACGGAGCCTTCAATAGAAATGCTCATCTCACGGACATTAATTTCGATTTCAATTGATTTTAGAGTCAAAATATGGTATAATACCCACATATCGGTCAGATGACCGGCGCATACCGCTAGTAAGCGGAAGTCATAGCGGAGAACCGCAAAGCTTGTCCTCGAATGTCTTAGTCGGGGATTTCGTATCAGCAGATACACACCAAAAAGACGCCCATAGTCATTCGACTACGAGCCTATCATAAGTCATACAATTATATGAACTTATTAAATCATAATTCGAAAATAGAAAATAATAAATCTCTGCCTCCCTTCCCCCTCCTCGTCCCTTGTCCCTCCTGCCTCCTCTTTCTCCTATCTCCCCCCCTCTCTATATACCGTCCCTCCCCCCGGCGGGAACGTCCGATAATATTTTGCCCATTTTCAATATCATTAATAGCGTTCAACATACATCAAACATTAATAACCATAGAAAAATCAATCACTTACGTTACCATAAGGCCCTTTACAAATGTAAAGAACACTCGACAAATCCACCTTTTTATGCAAAACAAAGCCAAAGTTAAAATAGGTAATAGCGAGCAAAAGATAAGGGTGTATATTAATATACTTACTGATTATAATGCCCATAATCTGAATAAATCGAGTTTTAACAATGAGAGTACTAATTTATGGCGGCGGTGCGGTCGGACTCGGCCTTGCAAGCTGCTTACTGAAATCCAAAGCCGGGGTTGACATTATCGCGCGGAAAGACACGGTCGCTTCTTTGCAAAAAGCCGGCCTTACCAGGACCGGTCTTTTCGGAAATTACCACGCATCCCCGCAATCATTCGGGAGCTTTTCATCCCTGAACAACCTCGAAGAAAAAGCTTATGATTATATACTCGTATGCACCAAATCTTTCGATTCACTCAACTCGGCCAAAGACCTTTCTCAACACAAATCCCTCTTCGGCGAGAAAACGAAAATAGTATTGTTCCAGAACGGATGGGGTAACGCAGAGATATTCACATCCTTTTTCGAAAAAGAAATAATTTACAATGGGCGTGTAATTACAGGATTCCGGAGAAAACGAAAAAACGAAGTCGATATAACAGTCCACGCCGACTCTATTCATATCGGCAGCCTGTTCGGCTCGCCCCTATCTAACGTGGAAGATTTATCCGAATCCATAAACAATGGAGACATCCCCTGCATAACAACCGCCGATATCGAAAAAGATATCTGGGCCAAAATGCTTTACAACTGCGCCCTGAATCCACTCGGCGCTATCCTCGGCGTCCCTTATGGCGAACTGGCGGAGCACAAATCCACACGCACTCTTATGAACAGCATTATAGACGAAGCATTTAACGTTATGACAAAATCAGGTCACAAAACCCACTGGCCGACTGCGGAGGATTTTCTTAATGTCTTTTATGAAAAACTCGTACCCGACACGGCCGAGCACAAATCATCAACCTTGCAGGACATCAACGCAAAAAAAAGGACCGAGATTGACGCACTAAACGGAGCCGTAATCGAACTGGCCGGGAAAATCAAAATTAACGTCCCATATAACTTGGCCATATTCAACATAGTGAAATTTATTGAAAACATGAATCTTTAAGACCCGGAGCAACAACAAAAAATGCCCAATTTTTACCCCTCTTACACAGGCCAAATTCCGGTAAAACAGTTCTTATTAATCGTATTAAACGCCCATTTCTCTACCCGGCCGGAATTTACTAAAGCAGGCTATAATCTCCACCGATAACAAAAATCAGCAAAAACAACATGGCCGCAAACAGTCCAAAACTAATAAGCCGCAATCAAACTGGAGGCTAAAAAAGTATGGAAAGCGGACAATTCAAGCTCATCGATGTAATAGAAGAAATATCCACTAATAAAAATATCCATCTTCGTCCTATGCGTGTCGCTTCGGACATTATGAACAAAAATATCAAAACACTGACCCTCGACCACACCGTTAAACAATGCCTGAAGTTTATGAAATCCCACAAAGTCCGGCACGTCACTGTAGTGGACCTTCCATACGAAGAGGAGAGAGAGCAGGGGCAGCATAAGCCATACTTTATCGGCATTGTGTCGGAAAGAGACATGCTACGGCTGAATTCTCGGGAAACTGATAGAAAGGGCAGGCACAAAATAGACCAAAGAGCATTGCGGCAGCTGCTGGTACAAATCGTCGCCAGAAAACCCAAGTCTGTTTCGCCTCAAACACCCATACAGGACGTCATTATGATAATGACCTGTAACAATATTGATTGTGTGCCGGTCCTCAACAACGGCGATTTGGTGGGAATCATCACAACGACCGACATCATAAGGCTTTTTTTCAAAATCGACAAAGCCGCAAATCGCATCTGTTCGCAATTGAAAAACAGCGAACTTCCATTTGATATGGCCTCTGAAAACTCGATTAAGACCGAAACTTTGTCATCGTGGACTATGCGAACGGTCCAGGACATTATGACCAGACAAACATTTTCTCTGGAACCAGAGGACACTTTACAAACGGCGATTGATGTCATGCAGTCGGAGGAAATTCGGCACATTCTTATCATAAACGAGCAAAATGAATTTTTAGGACTGGTCTCCGACAGAGACATTCTGCGGAATCTCCCTTTTGCCGGCAAGCGGCCGCCATATCCACCCAAAAAATTCAGAGAGCATCTGTTCAGAATCAAGTCACGAACTAAAATTCTCCAGCTGCCCCTTGAGAAAATCATGCAGCGCAAAGTGTTGACTATCCCTCCGGACTACAACGTCGGCGACGCCGTCGATATCCTCTATAAAAAGAAAATAAGCTGTCTTCCGGTCATCGACGAGCAGGGAAAAATTTGGGGAATAATTACCGTGACCGACTTAATGCGGGCCGTGCTTGGCGCTTATGAGCCGGCCGAAGCCGTAAGCCTGACTGCAAGCTAAGATAACGCTCTTTCACATCACAAAACTTTAAACAGGCAGCACTTTTCCGCAACACGCAACAAGATATACGTAAAAACAAAGGCCGGTCAGCTCTGTACAATTTCGATATTTTCGGGGTGCAGGCGTTTTAGTTCCGGCAATTGATTTCGGCCAAGCCTGGCCTCGATCAAAACAGAACTGTCGAGATATTCTTCATTGATAATCCGTCCGCGTGCACGCAAAAAGCTCTGGACCTTGCCGTTGGACTGGCTGCTGGTGACACGAAGCAAAAGCTCGGAACCTCTATATCTTGCCACTACCGCTTCGTTCAGTTGGTCAAGACCGAAACCTGTGCGTGCCGATATACAGACCGCATCCGTATAAACTGTCTGTAGCGTCTCGAGGTCACTCACTTTTCTGACAACATCGACTTTATTAAAAACCTCTAAAATCGGCTTTTCATTACAGCCGATTTCCGCCAGGACGTTATTCACAGATTCAATTTGCGTCAGCGCATCAGGATTGGAAACATCAACAACATGCAAAAGCAAATCTGCATTGACGGCCTCTTCGAGAGTCGCCTTGAAAGATGCAACAAGCTGATGAGGCAAATTTTTCACAAAACCGACCGTGTCGCTGATAAGCACTTCAACGCCTCTGGCCGGTGTCCATTTTCTTGTCCGCGTGTCCAGCGTCGCAAAAAGTCTGTCCTCGACAAAAACTCCCGCATCGGTAAGCGTGTTAAGAATCGTACTTTTTCCTGCATTTGTGTAGCCGACCAAACAAATCTTAAACAGCCCTCTTCGCCCGTCAATTTCACGAATCCTGCGTTTATCGATATTAACAAGGTCACGTTTTAGCTCGGTGATTCTCTTGTTGACAAGCCTCCGGTCGATCTCCAGCTGCTGCTCGCCCGGCCCTCTGGTTCCTATACCACCGACAGTACCTGCGGCTGTCGCACCGCCGGCCCCTGCCACACTGTCGAGGTGAGACCACATTCTGGTCAATCTGGGATAAGTATATTCCAACTGGGCCAATTCGACCTGGAGCTTGGCCTGCTTGGTTTTTGCTCTTGTAGCGAAGATATCCAAAATCAGCTCACTGCGGTCGAGAACTTTAACCGCGATAATCTTTTCAAGCTCCCGAATCTGCCCCGGAGAGAGGTTATTATCAAATATTACAACATCGGCCTCGAAACGCCTTACCCTGCCGGCAAGCTGGTCGGCTTTACCCTTACCTATGTAAGTAGAAGGATTGATCTTACGAATTTTCTGCTGAAACCTGTCCACAACTACGGCCCCGGCACTCTCGGCCAAGGCCGTAAGCTCAGCTAAATCATCCGGCGTATTCGAGCCGCCAAGGATAGCAGCTACCAGAATAGCCCGTTCTTTTTTTACTTTCAGCGTCTGACGCAATTTCTCCAACTAAAAACCTCCAAACCTGCGCCTGTGCAACAGGTAATTGTACATTTATTTTAACATATTCATCCATTTTTCGCAAAAAATCACGAAAATTTGGCAAATTCGCGACTTTCCAGGACGATTATCTAAATCTTATCGGGCCAAAAAACTATTTTAACGCAAAAACTAACGTCGAGCATTTTTTACCTTGAAAAAATGCAAATTTTGCTTTAGAGTAATTAAACAGGTGTTTTTTGACGAATTAAATATATGTAGTCGTTTTATAAAAGCAAAGAAATAAAAATTACAGAAAGGATAATTTTTTAATGTTGAAAGTTAAATCGCGGGCAGGTGAATCCGTACAACAAATGATAAGGCGTTTCAAGAAACTGTGCGAAAAAGAAGGCCTGATTAGAGATATGAAGCGTATCGCCTACTATGAAAAACCCTCAGAAAAGAACCGCCGACGTATGCGAAAAGCCCAGCGAACGGCGAATCCTAATCGCCCATAAAATTTCTTTAGCTGTAAATTTTACGTCAATTCAATCCGGGCAGGCAAAAAAACCTGCTCGGTTTTTATTTTGCATACCAATTTGCCGTTTTCCCCCGACTAATCTATATCACTTTGAATAATTGCAATCAGTCATTCCAGATTCTACAATTCACTTTAAACCAAGATTCTTCAATGCATCAACTCCCTGCCTGCTGTTCTCATCGTATCCGAGCCAAACATCAGAAATTTTTCCTTTGCGGTCAATAATATAATTAACAGGAGCGGCTGCAGCCCCATAAGTCATAAATCCCGTCTTAACGGCTTCGTCTGATGTATCCAAAATATTTGGGAAAGTCACCAAATTCCGGCGTAGAAAATCCAATGCAATTTGTTTGTCATCCGCAAAGTCAAATCCAATGACCACCAACCCTTTACTCTTAAACTTTCTGTACAATTTTTCGAGATACGGTATCTCCTCACGACAAGGTGGGCACCCAACGCGCCAGAAACTCAGCCATATAATTTTATCCCGATAGTTCGACAATTTTATTTTGCCCCCATCGGCCGAGATGAGTTCAAAATCGAGCGCCTGCCGCCCTATCTTTAAAAGCTTATCCTCAGGCCCCGGCGGGTGCCACTGCTTCCAGCCGTCGGGCACTGTCCACCTGAACTTCTCCATTGGTATTTCAGCATTCAATGCAACTTTAGACCATACCTCCTGCGTGATTAGAATATCATCTACACGTACTACGCTCTTCAGTTTACGCGGAAGATAGTCTCGCCTGGAAATCCAGAAATGGTGACTCCGCTGATGGCTCATGTAACTTACCTCAATTACATCGCAATCTTCATTATCCACCTTCTCAACACCGAGAGTCCGGACCCAGTCTATAACAGGTTCGAGAGAATCATTTATCCCCTGGAAAACAGATGGGTCAAGTACCGGCAAACAATTGCTCTTTGCCATAACCTTCGCATGTCCTATCGAATACTTATCAGGCCCGACCGGCTCCTTCATATAAACATTAAATCGACTTTTTTGATAAGCAGCGTAATCCTCACCTCTAAACCTCGGTCGGCCGTTTGGCCAATAACTCC
>JASFVS010000009.1:0-21610 GCA_050049715.1 Phycisphaerales bacterium | reverse complement strand
TATCGCTCTTGTTGACCGGGCTGATATTATTATAGTGGCGCCTGCAACAGCTAATATTATAGGTAAAATCGCAAACGGAATTTGTGATGATTTACTTAGCACGACTCTTTGTGCGGCCTGGCCGTTGATTAAATCCGGGGCCGCGCTTTTGGCTCCTGCGATGAACAATAATATGTGGAACAACCCGGCCGTACAGCGTAATATCACAACAGCTAAAGAAATGGGGTTTGAGCTGGTCGGCCCTGTTGAAGGTCGGCTTGCTTGTGGCACCAAAGGCATCGGCAGGATGTCAGAGCCGCAGAATATTTTGGAAGCGGTGGAAAAGATTGCCGCAAAAATCAAACAGCACAAAATTTAACTCGATACTGGATGCTCATTGCTCTTAAAAGGTGAAATTTAGGGTGTCGAGTTTCAAGAATCAAGATGCGAATTCTAATCACAGCAGGCGGAACCCGGGAATATATTGACCCTGTCCGTTTTATCTCCAATGCCAGCAGCGGTAAAATGGGGTATGCTCTTGCACGAGCCGCCCTGAAGGCAGAACATAAAGTAACTTTGATAACTGCACCGACAACCCAAAGACCACCGAATGGAGTAAAAGTAGTAAAGGTCGAGACAACAGCCAGGATGTTCGAGGCGGTCAAAAAATCTTTTGGGAAATGTGATTGTTTAATTATGGCTGCCGCGGTGGCTGATTACACTCCCGCCGGTCCTGCCAAAAGTAAAATTAAAAAGACAGGAAAGACCTTGACAATCAAGTTAAAACCAACAACCGATATCCTCAAATGGGCGGGAAAACATAAAAAGAAAAATCAAATCCTTGTAGGTTTTGCCCTCGAAGATAAATCCGTCCGAAGCCGTGCTGAAAAAAAACTAAAAGATAAAAATCTCGATATGATAGTCGCCAATAGCCCCTCTGCAATCGGTTCGGACAACGCATCGGTACAAATCAAGACTTGTTGGCACAACTGGCAGAGACTTCCACCTACAGACAAAGCTGCAATAGCCAAAAAAATTATCGCCTTAGTTAAAGATATCTTGCTAAAAAGCTAATCATATTAATATTTCCCGCGAAATTTGTTAGTTTGGGTTATTACTTAGGGGATTATCAGTAGTTTTTTGCCCTAAAAAAATTTTTTTAATGTCACTGTGGGGCTTTGACACCGGGACCTCACAGGTGTATAATCACGATGTTAAGTGACAGTCGAGGCGGGCATTATTTTGTGATTTGGAGGATTCGAATCTCATCTATAGTGCCGGGAAAATTTAATTAATTGAGAATTGCGGGAGGACAAGGACAAATTTAAGAGGGCAAACAATGAAATCCAGCAGAATCAGCAGAGTCATGCAGATTTTAACAACATTGCAGACCGGAAAAAGCTACGCCGTTAGTGATTTGTCGAAAATGTTCGGAACAAGCCGGCGGACTATTTTCCGTGACTTGAAGGAACTGCAGGCCATTGGCGTGCCGTATCACTATGATGCAAAGACCGGCGGTTATACGATGGAGCCGGATTTTTTTCTCCCCCCGGTGGATTTGAATTTACAGGAGGCGCTAAGCCTGCTTATGCTGGCCCATAAGGCAAGAAACCAAATACAGCTGCCTTTTGAAAATTCAGCGTTGCTGGCCGCTCTGAAAATAGAGAACAATCTGCCGTCCGACATCAGGCAATATTGCAATAGAGTATTGCAAAATATATCCGCCAGAGCCGGTGTTCGAACACCTGTCGGACATACGGATATTGATAAAACCTTTGCACAGTTACAGAAAGCGATTGCGAAAAAACGGAAGGTTAACTTCCGTTATCTTTCGCTTCCCGATCGCACGATTATTGACGTTGAGCTTTGTCCGTATCATTTGCTCTATAATAACCCGGCATGGTACGTACTGGGACATTCCAGTGTGCACGGAAAAGTTTATACTTTCGAGCTGAACCACATCAGAGACTTGAAAACTAAAGACGAATGTTTCGTAGGCGGTGAGGATTTCGACGTGTACAAGTATTTCGGCAGCGCGTGGTCGATGAAACCCGAAGGGCAAATCTATAACGTCAAGCTGCATTTTCTTCCAAAGGCTGCCGAGGATGTCACCGAGATCCAGTGGCATAAAAGTCAGAAAATCACTCATAATGACGACGGCTCGGCCATAGTTGAATTTCGCGTTGACGGGCTTGGTGAAATAACCTGGTGGATACTCGGTTATGGCGACCAGGTTCAGGTGCTCGCACCAAAGGTTCTTCGGGAAAAAGTCGCCGGGATTGCCGAAAACGTGATTAAAATTAATCAGCAGAGATAAGTATTCGTAGAACAATCCTATTGCTAAAACTCCAAATGACTATTCAGCCGCAATTACACAAATAAACCCTTTTCATTTTGCTTTTTCTGTAACCCTTTTGGCATCTTTACGTTCTGTACTGTAGAATCGCACTTCATTTTCCGCCTGCGAACATAACATGTACCGTTGGGGTGATGGCCGCTTGACAAATGCATACAATCTTGTAACATCTGTCCACGCAGTTAATGCCTAAAAGCCCGATTAACGTATTTCAAATGACTGGAGCGGTTATGAAATATTCATTGCAAAATAAGCTTCTCGCATTATGTATTGTGGTTTTAGTTTGTTCGGTGGTTTGTGCGGATGATGGCTATAACCTTTGGTTGTCTTACAAAAAGCCGGACGATGCGAAGGTGTTGAAAGAATATAGAGAGTCTTTTTCTTCTATTGTGATTCAGGGCGATTCTGAAACAATCCATATTATTCGCGAGGAAGTGAAAAAAGGACTGGATTGTCTTTTAGGAGTTGACCTGCCTCTAAGTGGTACGCTCACAAGCAAAGCTCTTGTTATTGGTACGCCGAAACAATCTCGCATAATACGAGAATTAGACCTGTCAGGTGAGCTGGCGACTTTAGGGCGTGAAGGTTATTTGATTAAGTCAGTCAATGTCAATAGTATTCCATCAATTGTAATAACAGCAAACGACGATATTGGTCTTTTGTATGGTTCGTTTCATTTACTCAGGCATATGCAAAATGGAAAGCCCCTTGCAAACACAAACATTCACTATAGACCTCGAATTCAGTACCGGCTGTTGAATCACTGGGACAATCTGGAAGGGTCGGTGGAGCGTGGTTACGCAGGTAAATCGCTATGGAAATGGGATGAGCTGCCGGAGACAATAAGCCCACGATATAAAGATTATGCGCGGGCTAATGCTTCCATCGGAATCAACGGAACGGTACTTAATAATGTCAATGCCAATCCGAATATTTTGAGGGCTGAGTATCTTAAAAAAGTTACAAAACTGGCGGATATTTTTCGGCCGTATGGCATTCGTGTGTTTCTTTCAATTAATTTTTCCTCTCCTATATCGGCCCGATTCAGAGTCAGCGGCAACCGAAGAGGCGGTATTGGAAACCTGAAAACCTCTGATCCGTTGAATCCTGAAGTTAGGCAGTGGTGGAAGAAGAAGGTAAAAGAAGTTTATCAATATATCCCCGACTTCGGTGGGTTCCTCGTTAAGGCAAATTCAGAAGGAATGCCCGGCCCGCAGGACTGGGACCGAACACACGCCGACGGCGCAAATATGCTGGCCGAGGCTCTCGAACCGTATAACGGTATCGTTATGTGGCGCGCCTTCGTGTACGATGCCGATGTGGATCCCGACCGCGCGAAACGGGCATATAAAGAATTCGTTCCTTTAGATGGTAAGTTTAGCCCCAATGTTTTCGTACAGGCCAAAAACGGTCCCATTGACTTTCAGCCCTGTGAGCCTGTCCAGCCCCTCTTTGGCTCAATGCCCAAAACCCCTCTGATGCTCGAATTACAAATCACACAGGAGTACCTGGGCCATTCGACTCATCTGGTCTATCTTGGGCCGATGTGGAAAGAATATCTCCAGTTCGATACTTATGCCAAAGGTCCCGGCTCGACTCTTTCTTCTGTTATAGACGGCACTTTAGATGATTATCAGATGACCGGTATCGCCGGAGTTACGAATATAGGGGACGATAGAAACTGGTGCGGCCATTTCTTCGCTCAGGCCAACTGGTTCGCTTTTGGGCGCCTCGCATGGGACCATACCCTTACCGCTGAGCAAATCGCAGACGAGTGGTTAAGGATGACTATAACCAATAACGATAGTGTTGTTGAAACGATAAAATCAATGATGATGGGTTCATGGCAGGCCTGTATTAACTACATGACACCTTTGGGTTTGCACCACATTATGCAGGCCGGTTTTCATTACGGTCCGCAACCGAGTTATGCAAGAGCGCAGCGGCAGGACTGGACATCCGTCTATTATCACCGTGCCGACGAGGCCGGCCTGGGGTTCGATAGAAGCTCATCCGGAAGCAATGCAACGAGTCAATATTTTTCGCCCTGGCGTGAGCGGTTCGACAGCATAGAAACGTGTCCGGAAAAATACCTGCTTTGGTTCCATCATATCCCCTGGGATTACAAAATGAAATCCGGCCGGACATTGTGGGACGAGATGTGCAGTCGCTATTACGAGGGAACAGATTATGTGGACGAGATGTATAATACATGGCAATCCCTTGAGGCGAGCATCGATCCAGAAATTTTTGCGCATGTAAAAAATAAGCTGCAGAAACAAAAGGTCGATTCCAAGCTTTGGCGGGATACCTGTATTAACTATTTCCGGAAATTCAGTAAAAAACCTGTGCCGGATTTCTAATCTTTGGTATTATTAATAAACTGAACGGACTAAAATACCGATTTTAGTGAAAAATTTTAACGCTTTATTAAGAAAGCGGTTATGCCAACGTAGCTCAACGGTAGAGCTCTGGTTTTGTAAACCAGTGGTTGTCGGTTCGAATCCGACCGTTGGCTTTCCGCAATTCTTTATTTACTAAAGAGTTACATTCATTCTATTTCCAGTCCTTATCTTTTCTAAACACCATTTTGTCTCCACAAAGTGGTGATGGAAACAGTCACCTACCGAAAAGGGAGCGCTGGTTTATTTGAACAGTGACCGGGTGCAAATTTGGAAGGCTATGAGCTGAGGAATAGTTATATGGAGGGACTTCTTGCCAATTTAGTAAAGTATGGACTTCGGAACAGTTACAAGAATCCTAACGAACTGAAGCATCAACGATGATGAACCTGAGGTCTATACTCTTCGACCTTATGTCGGACTATCTCGCCTTCAATCATATAGATAACATCTTCGGCGATATTTGTGGCGTGGTCCGCTATCCGCTCAAGATGTCGCGCAGTAGAGAGTAACTGTATCAAAGTATCAGTTCGTTCAGGCTCAGCTTCTATCGCCTCCTGGAGAATTTGATAAACTTGACAGTACATAGCGTCAACTTCATCATCATAGGCACACACCTTACGAGCAAGTGTGGTATTCATATTAACCAATGCATCCAGGCTCTTATTTAGCATCTCCTGGGTCTTTCTGGCCATATATGCAAAATCAAACGAGATATGAACTCTCGGCTGTGTGGCAATAAACGCGGCACGTTCAGCAATATTGACCGCCAAATCACCTATACGTTCGAGATCGTTGTTTATTTTTAGGACGGCTATTATAAACCTTAAATCTATCGCAACAGGTTGATGGAGTGCCAATATCTTCAAACAGGCCTCTTCAACCTCGACTTCCATCTGGTCTATTTTGATATCCTTTTCAATAACACGCCTGGCAAGAGCTTCATCACGTCTTTCAACCGCCCATGCCGCCTCCCGGACACTAACTTCCGCCATTGCCCCAATGGTCAGAATTTCTTTTTTCAGTCCCGAGATTTCTCTTTGTAAGTGTACTCCCATTATTTTATCCCTTTTACCTGGATTAGTATCTTACCTCGTATTTGGTCCCTGAGCCTATGGGACAGGAATGTTGATTGTCTTGGAAAATTGCCTGTCCTTCTTTGTCCGCGACTACAGAGCTTCTGATATAATCAAAATTGTGAGGTAATTCGTTTATTACCTCAACGCGGCTCCACGGAACAACCCGTACCATAAGGTCTCCGATTTGGACATCCTGCGGCCTGTTAATCATCCTGCCAAAATGATAGGTTCTGCAGTGAAGGCGAATATATGTGTCCGTTATCTCCACTACTTTGCCCACGAGAAGATGGTTATGGGCTTCAGGATAATTTTTTACCATTCTGATTTTCCAGATTTTCGAATCATCGTTTTTCATGATTTTATCCAAATCTACCTGTGACATAATCTTCGGTTTGTTTTTTACCCGGATTGCTGAATATCTTCGAGGTAAAGTCATACTCTATCAGCTCACCGAGACAGAAAAAGGCCGCTCTTTCACTAACACGAGCCGCCTGCTGCATATTATGGGTAACAATAACTATCGTATAATCACTCTTAAGATTTTCTATCAGGTCTTCTATCTTTCCCGTAGCAATCGGATCCAGGGCCGAGCACGGTTCATCCATTAAAAGAACACTCGGCTTTGTCGCCAGCGCCCTTGCAATACATAAGCGCTGCTGCTGGCCCCCCGACAGGGCTAAAGCCGTTTTTTTCAAATCATCTTTTACCTCACTCCACAAAGCGGCCGCCTTCAGGCTCTCTTCCACAATCCGCTGTAATTCGGAACGGTTCTTTATCCCCTGCAATCTCGGGCCATAGGCGACATTATCAAAAATACTTTTTGGAAACGGATTAGGTTTTTGAAAAACCATACCGACCTGCTGGCGCAGGTTGACAAGATTAGTGCGCTTATCATAAATATCCTGACCGTCCACAAGCAACTTACCTTCGGCGCGGACGTGTGGTATCAGGTCATTCATGCGGTTGATGCTCCGCAGAAAAGTGCTTTTTCCGCAACCACTTGGACCGATTATAGAAGTGACACTACACGGATATATATCCATTGTAATATTTTTAACACCTGCCTTCGTGCCGTAATATAAACTGAAGTTCTCTGATTTTATCAGGGCACAAACGCACTGAGACGATTCTTTGTTGTTTACAGATCTTGGTTTTATAACTATTTTTGCCAACTTAGCTTCATCAGCTTCTCTATTACTCTGCAAAGCAGGAAGAGCAGAAGCAGAAAGCTTAATATTATCTTTGGGCATTGGCTTTTCCTTTTTTTCTAAAATACCGGACTTCATTCGTCACCTAATGTCCTTTTAGTTTCTTAAAAATTCTCGAACGCAGAATGATAGCCAAACCGTTCAGACACAAGATAAGTATTACAAGTGTCACTACCATTCCGTACTGTTTATGCGGGACCAGCGCCGATAGCTTGTCCGCCACGGCCATATCCCAGCTTCCGTAGGAAAGAGTCCGCGTTGTCTGAAAAATCGACTTCGGTGCAGGGCCTACTGCAATACCGGCCGTAAATAATATCGGCGCTGTCTCTCCCGCTACACGGCTTAAACTCAATATTACACCTGTGAGTATTCCCGGAAGCGCCGCCGGTAATGTAACCGTCATAAACGTCCTGAACCTGCTCGCACCGAGGGCCAGCGATGCTTCTTTATAGGTCTGAGGTACGGTACGAATCGCCTCTTCACTCGAACGTATCATCACCGGCAATGTCAGAACTGCAAGCGTGAGTGAGCCGGCGAGAATGCACGGTTTTGAGGGGCCACCAAACATAGGAATAAAGAATAAAACAAAAAAGGCAAGACCAAAAAGACCGAAAACAATGCTTGGTACACCGGCCAGTGTGTTTATGCACATACGGATAATTCTTATCGCTGCATTTTCTTTTGCGCATTCAGTCAGGTAAGCGGCGCTAATCACACCGAGAGGTACAACAAAAAACATGCTGAGAATCGTCAGAAGCAGCGTTCCCAAAATCTCGGGGCCAATACCCCCGAAGTAATGGCCGGGTATGCTGTCATCGAAAAAGTATCGCCAGTAAAAAGTCTGCTCAGGCAGGAGCATTTTCTCAAGGTTGTTCTTTACATACCCAAACAAAGGCTCCAGTTCAGTCCCGGCAAAACGCTCTGCCCGGCTGGTCTCGATCTTCACCAGAGATTGATTGTTTCCCTGCTTAATCCATTCCTCACGCCAGAGTAATCTATGCAACAGATTCTGTGCTTGGTCCCATCGCGTAGCACCATAACGATACATGGCAAGAGCAGGCAAAGGCTCATCCGGACGAGGCCCCAAAAGACCCGGTTTTTCCCCGGAACGGAAAAGTATGCTCTCAACTTCAGCAAGGTCTGCAGCATATTCCTGGCGTTTCTTCAAGTCAATGTTTGCTGTTGCATTTTGGAAATTAGTCGCTAACTTAAAAAAATCCTCTGCAACTGTATTTTTAAAATTTTCATCGTCTTTATACTGCAGTACGAATTTAATATTTTCATCTATTTCGGCTTTGTCCAGACTGCTGAAGGCTGTCTCGAGCTTGTCACGTATATCCCGTGTGATTGAGCGTAGCCTCGTGTATTCATCCCGTGCTACGCCCTTATAACGAAGTTCGGAACCGAAGTCACGGTGGATTTTTCTTGCCCTGTCACTTAGTGCTTCCGGGTCGATGCCGCTCTTAAAGTCGTTTATAATCTCATACACACGTTTTCGCACGACGTTAGTTTCAGCGGTCTGGGCCTTGACCTTGTTTTCATCGCCATGTTCGAACTCGGCCAGCTGCATTTTTCGGAACTCAATCGTTCCTCTAAAAACCACCGCACCAATTCCACGCCAGAGCATCGGTCCAAGTACTACAACCAACACAGCAACCAGCAGAATCACCGAGAATCCTGTTATCGCTGTAAAAACTTTGTCAAATATAGTACGGTAACTTGATTTCATTTATGTTTTTCCTGCAGATTTTTTTGCTCGTGACAAAAAATACTCACTTACGATGTTCAAAAGAAACGTCATAACAAGCAATAAAAGTCCAATCGCGAAAAGCGCTCGATAATGGTCGGAGCCTTTTTCCGTCTCACCCATATCGCCGGCGATAGTCGCCGTCATTGTCCGAACCGATTGAGAAAGGTCCCACCAGGGATGTGGTATCTGGCTGGCATTACCTGAGGCCATCCACACCACCATAGTCTCACCTATTGCGCGCATCATACCCAAAACGATAGCCGCGATAATACCACTGTGAGCGTCGGGTATTATTATCTTAAACATTGTCTCGAAGCGGGTTGCTCCAAGCCCGTACGATGCTTCTCTTAATTCCCTTCCTGTTGCTGAAATCGAATCCTCCGCCACGCTGATTATCGTCGGAAGCGCCATCACCGAAAGCAGCAGGGATGCGTTCAGGGCATTGGTCCCTGTTGCGAAGCCAAAGTGTTTCTGTAACCAGGGTGCTAAAACTAAAATCGCAAAAAATCCGTAAGCCACCGATGGAATCGCCGCCAGAATTTCAATGATTGGCTTTACGATATTCCTGACCTTAAATGACACAACATCGCTTAAAAACACCGCCGCAAGCACACCAACCGGAACTGAAAAAACCAGCGCCGCGGCTGTTACATAAACAGAACCGACAATCATCGCCAGCGCGCCGAACTCAGGCCTCTCGTACGCTTCCGGATACCACGCAGTGCTGGTCAGAAATTCGACGATGCTGTGTTTTCCTAAAAACGGAAAGGCCTCCAGAATTACAAACAGGAAAATCAAAAACACCGCCAGCACCGAAGTGCAAGTTAAAACAAAAAGGACCAGGCGACCGAGGTGCCTAAACAAAAAGCCCTTTATGTCCTGCCCATATGTAAGCACAAGCGGCTGTTTAAGAACAGCCGCCGGCGCCATCTCCTGGGTCATTTCGGTACGATTCATCCTGAATTTTCCCAAATAAAACTTCAATAAATTAGTAATTTGTTACAGGCACGAATCCTTTATCCTCAACGACCTCCTGACCTCTCTCCGTCAAATGGAATGTAGTAAGTTTATTAGTCATTGAGCCCAGTTTCGGATATCCGTTCGTAAACATAAACAAAGGTCTCGAAACCGGATACTTACCGCTTAAAATTGTCTGTCTTGTCGGTTTCACACCATCCAGAGTCAGGGCTTTAACTCCCGGCTGTACAAAACCATAACCGACATAACCGATTGCCCCACGTGTGTTCTTTACTCTTGCGAAAGCCTGTGGATTCGTACTTACATATTCAACACCTGAACCCATTTTCTGTTTTTTCATAACGAAATTGTGAAAAGTATCATAAGTGCCGGACGCGGTATCACGACTGATGACAACAATAGGAATGTTAGGACCACCAAGCCGGCTCCAGTTTGTTACTTTATCCAGGTAAATGTTACGAACCTGCTCAGTACTTAAAGCTCCGACCGGATTCGATGGGTGAACCACAACACAAACTCCGTCCATCGCTACGGCGTGAGCAACCGGGAATACACCCTTACCGACGGCGTCTTTGAATTCCTTGTCTTTCATAAAACGGCTCATCGTTGCGATATCGCATCGGCTGTCAACCAGTGCCGCCGCGCCGGTGCCGCTGCCGCTTTTATTCACCGTGATAGTAACTTCCGGATACAGGTTCTTGAATACTTCGGCAAAGCCATCGGCAATCGGCCCGACCGTAGTGGAGCCTTCGATATGGAGCTTTTCAGCGCCTATTACCTCACTAGCCAATACAAGAACCAACATTATTAACCCGCATACAATAATTCTTTTCATTCTTGTTCTCCTTAATGAACTCTCAACCAAAATATACTATGTAGACGTTAAAGAACTGTTAGCGTTATGTTAATTTTATGTTAGGATATATTTAGAATTTGAGCTTAAAATCGAGCTGCAATCTTCTATAGTCCAAGTCAGGGTCTCCATCGTTTTCATTATGGAAGTATGTTGTTCCAAACTGCAGGTTTTTGGCTAACTGATAATTAAAGCCTATTGTGTGACCTTTGGAATCAGTGCCACCTCCTCCGAAGTCTGAATCTGTAAAGGCTGCAACTACAGCATCAGCCTGGAGATCTCTGTAGCTATAAGAAATGTCCCATGAACCGGGATCCTTGGCTTTATTGTATTTCACTCCAACCAGCCAGCCTGTGTCGTAAGGTGTACTTGCAACGAGGTTCTGGATCCAGTTTCCAAAGAAACTTACCGGAGTTTCGTTCCATTTTGTTCCGTATTCGCCGAATACTTCGAGTATATCGTAGTCGCTCGCCCATGCACCTGTACCGGCATTTCCTTTAAGAAGGCCATAAGTATCCGTTTTATTCTGAATGTTGCCATAGTCCCAGTAGCTGGCACCGGCCAGAATGTAGTCCGGGTTGCTCATTGTGTGTTTCAGGTAAGCCTGTGCGCCCCAGAGAGATGTATCAACCCCACTACTGCTTTCATCCATCCAAAAGCCACCACCGTTAAGGTGTAGTTCCTGGGAATCATTAAGAGCTGTTTTATACTTGACACCTATACCTTCGGGATTCAGGTCACCGTCCCAGATGAGCTGGTTCTTACCAACTTTATAAAACGGATTCTTTATCTTTCCGCCATAAACGTTCAACCCGGACATTGACTCCGGATGCCAGTCAAAGAAAGCAAGGTCAATCCAGACATCTTTGCTGGAAAAGTTTTGCTTAAGAGTTTGATTTGACGAAACCGGGTCGGCAAACAGGTCTTCTTCACTTGCCAATATTGCCCTCTCTCCGCTGGCCAGTCTGAAGCCAAGGTCCCATTCATTGTTGACGATCGCATCAATCATCAATCTTGCTCTGATCCTGTTTCGGTCTCTTCCCTTTCTCCATCTGGTCGGAGAAGAGCTTGTTTCCCTGTCAATATGTTCATGACGATATCTGAAATCGCCCGATATCTTTACTTTCTCTGCCCACTTAAGACTATCCGGCAAAGAAGCGACCTTTTGATCCTCTGCCTTCTCTGCAATTTCTGTAATTTTTTTCGTTAGCGATTGTTCCTTTAGTCTTTGCCGGGCCTCGAGCTGTTCGAGCCTTTCCCGCATCTCAATTAGTATTTTATTTTGCTCCATTAATTGCTGTTTCAGGTCGCTGATTTCATCAGCCCTCGCATCTTCTCCTAAAATCAGAATAAACAAACACATTGCTGACACAATTACCTTTCTCATTTTTTACCTCCATAAAAAGGGCTACAATTTTTCCTGCCCAAGCCAATCTTGGACAGAATCTATTATTTAATGTATTTTCGTTGTGTTAGGTTGGTGTCAGATTTATGTTAGAATTGTGTTAATCTTGGAGGGTGTTATTCTGAAGTATATTGTAGGATATATTTATCAACTTAGACTGCTGGAAGGTGAATTGTGAAAGTACTGCCTTTTCCAGGTGTGCTTTTAACTGTTACGTATCCGCTGTGAATCTGAGCTATATGCTTTACTATTGCCAAACCAAGTCCGGTGCCACCGAGCTTGCGGCTCCGGCCTTTGTCGACAACATAAAATCGCTCGAAAATTCGCGATAGATGTTTCTTATCTATTCCACAGCCATTATCCTGGACTGAGATGGACAATTCTTTGTCATCTTTTTCAACGTTTACTTGAATAGTCTCGCCGGGTGGGCTGTACTTTATTGCATTATCGATAAGATTAAGAATCGCCTGTTCCAACAAGGCTGGATTTATCCTGAGTTGAATATCATCTTCGCAGGTTAGATTTACCATGGCCTGTTTTTCCTGTGCTTTTACACCTGACAGTTCTATGGCAGCAGCAAATACCGGTTTTAAGGACACTTTTTCCAGAGTAACCTGTCTTTTTTCGCTGTCTTCTTCCAGGTGTGAAAGGCTCAATAGGTCTTCAATGATTGCATTGAGACGGTCTGAGTGTTTGGCTATAATTTCCAAATATCTTTTAGCATTTTTTGGTTCATCTATCGCGCCATCCAGCAGTGCCTCTACAAATCCCTGAATCGAAGTAATAGGTGTCCTTAACTCATGTGAGACATTAGCGACAAAATCACGTCGAATATTCTCCAGCCGACGCATACGAGTCATATCATTTAGAACAATAACAGCGCCGGCTTTATTGCCCCGATTATCCAGTAAAGTGCTTCCATAAAGTCTAAAGTAACGTTCACCCTTTATTGGCAAAGAAACATCAGCTTCTGTAGATTGTTCCCCTTTTATCGCCTTCTTGATGAACTGCTGAACGCTGATATTACGAACCATCTCTTCAACATAACGCCCCCGGGCTTGGTCGGGTTCTATGTCCAGAAATTCGGCGGCAGATTTATTTATACTGACAATATGTTCCTCAGAGTCAACAGCAAGGACACCCTCTACCATACTTGACAGAATTGCTTCCAATTCATTGCGTTGCTGGGTAATCGTTTTTATTCGTTCATCTAATTGTTGTGCCATTTGATTCAGAGCGCCGGCCAATGTGCCCAGTTCATACGAATCTGGTACCGGCACTCTTTGCTCAAGCTTGCCCTCGGCAAAATTCTGAGCCGTCTGTTGCATTTGAATAATCGGTCTTGTTATCCGTCTCGAAATGAATAAGCAAACAGCTGCAGCGCAAATCGCAATAATCAAACCGCCCCAGAAGATTTTAATGTAGATATCATCTAATGCTTGATTGATAGCGGTAACAGGTATAGATGCACGAACTACACCAACGACCCTATTATTTTGCTTTAGTGGTACAGCCACATACATCATATTTATTCCAAGTGTCGGGCTGGTTCGAACCGATTGCCCCCTGGCTTTACCAAATTCAAGAACATCTCTAATTTCGGGACGATTGGCATGATTCTCCATATTAGCCGGCTCTTTCTCCGAATCCCCAAGCACTTTTCCTGAGAGTATAACAACTGTAATTCTGGTAGATGAAGCCGTACCTAATGTTTTACAAATTTTATCAACCTGTATTAAATCATTTACATCCAGAGCTTCAGAAATCTGTTCGGTTGTCAGATATGCTCTGGATTCAAGGCCATCGGCAAGCTGGGCGATGTAAAAATTATAAAGTGATTCGGAGAAGTACCAGCTTACTGCTACAAGAGCGATAAGTGTGATGGCTAAATAAGAAGGATAAAGCTGCCATAATAGCCGTTTTCTGGGCATAATCTAATCCTTAAAACGATAGCCGATACCGCGTACCGTCTCGATATACTTTCCACAAGAACCTAATTTTTTTCGTAGCGACACTATTTGCACATCAACAGCCCTATCAGTAACAAGATAATTATCTTCGTGAATAGCATCTACAATCTGATATCGTGTGAATACGAAACCGGGACGTTTAGCAAGCGTATGTAAAATATTAAACTCTGTAAAAGTCAGCTCAACAGGTTTATCTTTGATTAATACCTGATGCCGGCCGGGGTCAATAGTGAAGTCGTGGATTTTAATGACTCTCTTCTCGTGAATGCGCTCAACTGTTCTTCGCAATACGGTACGTACGCGTGCCACAAGCACTTTTCCGCTGAAAGGTTTGGTGATATAGTCGTCAGCTCCGAGTTCAAGCCCCGTAACGATATCAGCTTCTTCACCTTTGGCGGTGAGCATCACAATGGGAATATGTTCGGTTTTGGGGTCATTCTTAAGCTTTTTGCAAACCTCCAGGCCATCTATACCAGGCAGCATCAAATCCAGTATTATCAAGTTGGGAAGCTTGGACGTTGCTGTTTTCAAGGCCTGTTCGCCCGTTCCACAGGTGATAATCCCATAACCTTCGCGCTCAAGGTTTAATTTTACAAGCTCCTGTATGTCTTCCTCGTCATCTACAATTAATATATTTGCTTTTGCCATTTTTTGTACCCATCCACATGAGACCTTATTCAAAGCATTTTTTACCAAAAGTCAAAAAATTTAACAAACGGAAATTAGGCAAATACCCGGAATTAACACAATCTTAACAAAACCTTAACATATCCTTAACAGTTACAGTGTAAATTTTAATAGAAGGCTGCTTATAAGAGAACATAGATCGCAAGCAAATAATATGGAGAAGATATAGATGACCGAAATACTGAAAAATATATTGTGTATTTTAGGTGCTCTTTATCTTATTTATCATGTTAGCTCACACATGATCAAAATAGTGAAGAGCTTAGTTCACCAAAAAGCTAAGACGTCTAAAATCCTTACAAAAAGAATATGTCAATAGAAGTTCACCCTCTCGAGCTTATTGTGGATTTTATCTTGTTGACCTCTTTGCTATGAACATTACGTACAGTATTCCAGGTTACTTTTTTATAAGCTTTCTAAATTTCTTTGTCATTTTGTCTGCGTAAAAGCTTGCTTATTTTGACCACCAACTTCTTCTTTTTATCTTTCTATCAGAATGTCGAGCCGAAGGTTGCGCGTTGGAGTCACGTCGGCCTCGTTTGTTAAGTTTCAGGCTTTGAGGCATTTAAGCTTCAAAGCTTTTTTCTTTACCTCCTTTTCAGAAGAAGCACAACAAATCTCTGACAAAATCATTACTTTACTCACAAAACGCATATTTATCTGTAATTTGTTTTTTCTTGACAAATCAAGATTTGTTTGTATATTATATGAAGACATTCCTAGTGAGATATTAATTTTAGATGGGAGGTGTGATTTGAAGGTGCTACGATCATTATTAAAAAGTGGCGCCAATTATGGCATCCAGGTACGAATCCGTCCACTGAGATTGATGCTCGTAAATTGGCTGAAAGAATCGAAAATCTTAACCAAGAGCTATATAATCACCATTGAACTAATGATTTGATAAGTTGATTTAGCAAGATACCCCAGAATATTGGTGCATCTACCAGTTGAGAAAGCTGTAAGATCATTTCCTTTCTCCCATTAGTTTTATCATATAGGAAATACCACCCGCCTGATTATTCTTACCAAAGACTTATCGAAATCTCTGAACAAGTCTTGCCGGTACATCCAAACCATTGCGTGTGGATGAAATTCCCTTTGTACTATTTTTGGGGCATATAAATGAAATGTTAAACGGGATTACAATTGCGTGACTTTATGACTCCAAAACGACACCACATCCTATCACTGCTATAACCATAATCACAACAATCACCTGTATTTTTAGGCCACTATCTCATTTTTGGAGTATAATCAAAGGTAGTAGATGGTTTTGTAAACCAGTGGTTGTCGGTTCGAATCCGACCGTTGGCTTTCCTTTTTTTCCCGTGACATCTAACGCCAAGTTGTCTTTTGTTATGCCTATGCACCAATTACTTATTTATATAAGATTTTTAGGGCTTAAAATAGATTGAAATCTTCGACTATAATTTGTCGACTGCAAATTCCAATTGCCTGAAACTGACGTACGAGCGAATCCACCATCGCTGAAGGTCCGCAGAGAAAAATGTACTTATTTTTTAGGCCTGCAGCGACACGACTGTTTATATACTGAGCCGTTATTCTACCCTGCTTAGAGCTGATGTATAATTCATAATGATGTCCACGTTGCTCGAACGCCCTGAAGCCGTGGAAGTGACTCATAACCACCTCGCGCCGGATGTCACTGTCGAAACTCGCTTGTTCTTTTGTGCTGCAAACGTAAAAAAGACTGACAAGTGGGCTTTGCCAGGACTTTATAATCTCAGGATGCATGCGAGTCAACCTCTCCGGTAGTTCCTGTGTTCCAAATTGGTCTTCGGAGTGGAGGGCCACATGCCACATACCTATAAAGGGTGTGATGCCGATACCTGCTCCGATGAATACACAGTCTCGCTGTGCTAACAGAAACTTCTCGCTAAAGTGACCGTATGGTCCAAAGACGGTTACAGGATCACCTTCTTCAAGTAAATCGAGTGTTCGCGTATGATCTCCGACTTGCTTTATTCCGAGTTTGAACTCAGCTCCGAGGTTATAACCACAGGCAATCGAATATGGATGCGGTTCCGGGGTAATTCCTTTCTTACGAATAACAAGATAAACGAATTGGCTGGGTTTGAAATCCATCTTCTTACTAAGGGGGGTGAATGTCACATGAATGATTTGTCCGACTTTTTTAAAGCTGGAGACTACATATTGAAAATGCGGACCTATGAAGCGATATAAAAAACGTATATAAACGAAGCTCAGAACTGCCAACACAAGCAAGCTATAAAGCCATATACCCAAAAGGGGATATTTAGCCACATCGGCATTTACCAGCAAAATGTGAATAATCACGACGGGCAAGAGAAGCCCGAACCATTCGTGCGTCCTTTTCCACAGATGGTACGGCAACTTAATCAAAAAAGTTAACGCTACCAGCAAAGCAAAAAGCAATATTGCAATTATGCCGACGTTGTGCCCCCAAAGATATTGATCCTGAGCCGGTGACTGAAACCACATCGCACGCAAAAAATCTGTAACATCTGGTAGGCGATCCAACGCTAGAGCCAACGGATGAAGCAAAATAATGAAGAATGCCCATTTTCCGATACGTTTATGGATCTGATAGATTTTATCCATGCCCCCAAACAGATTTTCCAGAAATCGTGCTCGTGTAGAGAGAAAAACTCCGGCACACATTAAGACAGTAGCGGTTAGGGAGGATAACTTCGCTAGATACTTGTATGGGTTTTCGAACCAATCGTGATAATACCATTTGCTGGTGAGCCACAACACCAACGTGATGCAGATCATCAGTATTATGGGTTTGTTATTCAGATGTGTTTTTGAAGTAGTTAACATTTGAAGATGATATGCCAAAAAATTTCAATACTGTCCAGACTAAAATCAAAAGGTTGATTGAATGTTATTGTCGACCTCCAAACAATGGACCACCTATTGGCCCAAAGCCATAATAATCTATAATCTGTACAGACACATATCAACTCTTTAGTTCCCTAAGAATTTAGTCTTGACAACCGGGAGTACCTCAGTGAAAATTGCATGTTAGTTGATCCCTGAATCCACGTCATTCGTAAAAATGAGTTGATTACAATATGAGAAAAAAGAAGGCTAGAGCATTTTGGATTGGAATCCTTGTGTTTTATGCCATTGCGGTTTGCACTGCTATTATTCTCGACATTGCGTTACATTGGGGGTTGATTGTAGGCTTGAAGATTCTTGCTGTTATCCATATCCTGTTTGTTTTTTGTGTTGTGGCCTCCTTTGCTACGAAGCGAAAACAAGACTGAAACAATCGTATGATCTGTGGGTAGGGCACCAATCAGGGTATAATGCCAGCTACGGCAGTTAGTATTCTAAAATAACAATCCACCAAAATAAAACTATTATAAAATTGAACTACTGATTGCAAAAAACAGGACATTGACGACCATGTTCCCGAACGATGCACAGCTTATCAGTCGCTCCGGGCTCTTAAGCAAGTGGGCAGCGAGACGGTTTAGGCGATGATCGAAGATGTTCATACAATTGTGCCGATGGATTACCTAAACCGCCAAGATAGACGATACGCTTAACTCCGGCGTTTCTCGCCGCTTCTCCAAAATTTCGAGCTGCTGCTATATCTTTTTCAGTGAAATCAGCACCGCCCGTCATGCTGTGAATAAAATATTAGTCAGCATCAACATCGGCCATGACGGATTCCAGTGTTTCCGGCAAAAGCACATCACCGACAGCAATTTGAATCTTTTTCCTCCAGTCATATTTCTCGAGTCTTTGGGGATTTCTGACGAATGCTCTTACTTGATACCCCTCCTCCAGGAGACGAGGTATCAAATGCCCGCCAATATAACCTGTGGCGCCAGTAACAAGAACTCGTTTCAAATTATTCATTTGTGAGGTATTATACAATTTTCATTTGTATAATTCAGCAACTTTGCCTTTGGTGCTTCTGTGATATCATTTTGTAGCTAATGCAGAGATTACTGACTTGATGTGACCTGCTATTTAAATAAATCCCCACAAATGGTATGAATAACTTAGATAAATATTAGATATCTCTATTTTATTCGAACAAATAAGACTACCAGTAGGGTATACATTTCAAAATAGAACACAACAATAATATTAAGCAAGACTTGTATTTAAAACCTGTTGAAAGGATATAACAATGAATCCCATAAATTCAAATTTAAGAAATATATTCGCGATTGGGACCCTTTTCTTTGGCGCTCTGTCAATCGGGAACGCCTCGGAATCGATGAGTAAAACGTTAATAGACTTCTATGACTCATCGGCTGCCAGACAATGGCTTTCCGTTAATGACAACGTTATGGGTGGCATCTCCGAAGGAGGCTTCCGAATCACCAATGACAAAACGCTGGAATTCTCTGGTAATCTTTCGTTGGAAAATAGAGGTGGCTTCGCCTCCATTCGTACACGACCTGCCGACCTGAAGCTGGATGGCTTTAACACTATAGTTGTCCGTGTCAAAGGTGATGGCAGAACCTACTATTTTAACCTGAGGACCTCTTCTCGCAATGCTGCTAGTTCCTATCGTGCTCCTATTAAGACACAGAAGGACACCTGGAAGGAGGTCCGTCTTCCCCTGAAGGATTTCGTATATACGGCCTATGGAAGGCCCATCACAGGGGCCGAGCCATTGAGTACGAATAAAATCCAAAGCATTGGCTTTACATTGGCTGATAAGAACGCAGGTCCTTTTCGATTGGAAGTAAGTTCGATAAGAGCCGAGAAGGCTATCGCCAAAGAAGCCACTGCCGCAAACAAGGACATCGTGGAAACCGCTGTGGCCGTAGGTAAATTCAAGACTCTCATTACTGCTGTTAAGGCTGCAGGACTCATCGAGGTACTTAAGGGCGAGGGCCCTCTGACAGTCTTCGCCCCAAGTGATGATGCCTTTGCAAGGTTACCCAAAGGTACTGTTGAGGAGCTTCTCAAGCCGGAAAAACGCGAGGAACTCATCGCGATACTTTCTTATCATGTTCTGAAAGGTAAGATCCTTTTGGGAACTCAGTCGCTGGAAACGCTGCAAGGCCAGCCTGTTACAATCAGAACGGCTGGCTCGTTCGAGGTCAACGGGGCCAACGTTGTTTCATCTGATATTTTGGCCTCTAACGGCGTGATTCATGTAATCGACAGCGTTTTGATTCCACTGGATGCGAAATTGACACCTCGGGAAGCTGCCAGAGCAGTGATTGAGCTTGCTATTAGACGTGGAGTGCCGTTGTTTAATGCGGGACAATCTTCGGCCTGTGCAGCTATTTACGAAGTAGCCATCGAATCTTTGCTAAAATCACACACTAATACGCTGAGCGACAATAACCGTTCGGTACTTCGGAACGCCCTTAGTGAAATTCGAAATGATGATGAGGATTCACAACAAAAAGCTTGGACACTACGGCGTGCCCTTGATGTGGTATATGAATCACTTTCTAAAGATTAATTTTGTCATTTGCGGTTTATTTGTTAGGCTGTTGGAAAAATTAACAAAACTCAGTAAATTATGAGAGAAAATAATTTTATGTTACAAAGTAAAATTTCACTATTTTGTGGTACGGGAAATATAAAATGAAATTGCTTGTTGATCTGATGGAACGTGGATGGATTCCTGATACCTTCATTCGTATTGGTATTCATAACCTGGATCGTATGCGATTGCGGATGCAAGACAAAGGTGATCCTGAGGCTAACTTGCAGGCTAAAATGGACTTCATTAAAAATTTACGACAAAGCCCAATAGCCTGTCAGACTGACAAGGCAAATGAGCAGCACTATGAATTACCCCCGACTTTCTTCGAAAGTGTTCTTGGCCCTCATCTGAAATACAGCTGTTGTTATTGGCCGAAAGGAATCGAGACACTGGCTGATGCCGAGCAAGCTGCATTAGAGCAGGTTCGTTCACGAGCTCAAATAGAGGACGGTATGGAAATACTGGAATTAGGTTGTGGATGGGGAGCCTTTAGTTTATGGATTGCCAACAAATACCCCCGGTCTAAGGTGGTTGCTGTCTCCAATTCCTCTCTCCAGCGAGATTTTATCCAGCGCAAAGCTCAAGAAACCAAACTGAGCAATATCGAGGTTATAACCTGCGATGCTAACGTATTTCATTCTGAAAGATATTTTGACCGGATCGTGTCGATAGAGATGTTTGAGCATATGCGTAATTATCTAACACTGTTAGCACGCATTGCCACTTGGCTCAAACCCGAGGGAAAACTTTTTATCCATATCTTTACACATCACCAGTTTGCCTATCTCTTTGAGACTGAGGGTGAAGACAACTGGATGGGACGATATTTTTTCACTGGTGGTATGATGCCATCGGATGATTTGATGCTATATTTCCAAGATAAACTCATACTATCTGACCACTGGCGACTCAATGGTACTCATTATCAAAAAACTGCCGAAGCATGGTTAAAGAATATGACCGTCACCCGTGAAAGAATTCTAAAGGTGCTTGAAAAAGTATACGGAGCCGACCAGAAAATGATATGGTTTCAGCGATGGCGCATCTTCTTTATGGCCTGTTCGGAATTGTGGGGCTTTAAAAAAGGGAATGAATGGTATGTTAGCCATTATCTCTTTGAAAAACGACAAGATTAAGCTGCATTACTCCTAAACGAATTCACTTCTGATGTGTTTTCTCCGGTGATGGAAAACTTTTTGCGATGATGTTTAGAAGGACCATTGCTAAGGCCCATGCCATTGCCAGTATTACGATTTTTAGGCCGGGTGACCGGTTAATTGTAAGTGCACCAAGGCGTTGACCAGATAAATAAGCGATTGGGCCGAAAATAGCTCCTGTTATTCCCGCATATCCAAGGTGCTTTTGAAGCCATTTCAATGACGTATCTATTGTAATCGAGAAGTTTGCCCATAGTGCAAGCAGCCACAGGGTTGCCAAAGGTGTCGGCAGTAACCATCGTTTGGG
>JASFVS010000197.1:0-6152 GCA_050049715.1 Phycisphaerales bacterium | reverse complement strand
GCGAGCCAGTAAGGTATTGCTGCCGTATTTCGAGCTGCGCATGCCGATTGTCATCATGTCCGGTGCATTGCCGACAAAGCTGTGGCAGTTAACACAACCATCGTAAAAACAGCGCCCGTGCATAACCGGCGACACATCGTAACCGGTCAGATTGCGCTGATAAATCCCTATATTTTTCCACCATTGATAGAGGGACCTCATAAACCGGAACACTAACGTCTCGTCGATACTTTCTTCGGCGATCGTATTGGTGATGCGCTGAAACTGCCGCCAACCCTTATCCGCATCTTTTACATAGACGTCCACAAAGACCTCCCGGCCTTTATTTGCATCAAGCAGCGCACGCCATTTTCTCAAAGGGATGCGTACCTGGTCGGTCTTGCCGCCGATTTCTATGGCGGCGCCGCTATCGGCATGAATCCTGACATAGTAGGCACTACCCTTTTCTAAAATCCTGAAATTCAAAGGGGCGATATTATGCGGCATGACCACGCCGGAGTAGTCGGGGCAAATGTTCGGCTCGTTTGCGACCTGCGTACACTCTTCTAGGCCATCGAACGAGCGGGATTCGAGCCACCTGCCGGAAAGGACGACAATGACGCAACAGACAACAAAGATATAAAACCTTCTTTTCATGGTACTCGTTAAGGCCCACCGATTTTATGCATACCGGCTGTTTGACATACTATTACACGATTATAAATAAAAGGCAATTTATCTACAAGCATCCTCATTAAAAATCCCGTTATCCCGCTAATTCTTAAATCGCTATCCGATGTCCTAATTCAACTTGACATCAGCCCTAAATCTGCATATCCTGCTTATTATTAATGGAAGAAGCAACAGAAATATCTACTTAAATATAAGGAGTTCAAAAATGGTTGAGGGCTTGTGGGTTATTAGATTTATTTCAAGCTTAAATATGTGGGGTAGCGGTGTTCTGGTACTAACTAAAGACAAACGTATCCTAGGAGGAGATGAAGGATATTATTATATAGGAACATATCTAACTGAAAAGAATGAAATAAGAGGCAACGCTAATGTTATACAGTTTAACACTCAGAGCGTATCGGTTTTTGGGAACAGCCCAAAGTTCTGTTTAATGTTTAAAGGCAACTTAAAGAATAACGATAACGAGTTTTCTGCAGTTGCAACTTCACCAGACTTTCCAGATTATAGTCTTAAAATTGAAGGTGTTAAAAAAGCAGATTTAAACGAATGAACACACCAGAACTCTTACAAAAATATGATGAAAAACAACGTCTTTTTGAAGATTTAAAAAGAGCAGGCGAAGCGTATCTCGGTAGAAATTTAAAAAAACAAAACTTTAAGTATGAATTGTCTAGCAGGATAAAGGAGTTTGATTCATTCTCAGAAAAAGCTTTACGTAAAAAAATGTCCAATCCATTTGATGAGATGGTTGATATTGTAGGCTTGCGAGTAATTTGTCTTTTTCAAAGTGATGTGGATAGAGCAAAAGAAGTAATTCGTGAAACTTTTCAAGTTGTCAAAGAAGATAACAAAATAACAAAAATACCCACAGACGTATTTAATTACGCAGAAACTCACTTTGACGTTCGATTACGTAATCTTCCTGATGATAAACTTGCTCTTGATGAAAAAAGGAAATTCGAAATTCTTAGTCGAATGGTTTTTGAAATTCAAGTAAGAACTATATGCCAACACGCATGGAGTTCGATATCTCATAACATGTTTCATAAAAATAAGGGACCTGTACCAAAGAACATTGAGAGGGATTTCTATGCCATTAATGGAATGTTTTATATAGCAGACACTCATTTTGAAATGATTAAAGGTATTTCATCTACAGAATAACTTTAAGACATGTGGAATCATCCAATAAACAAAGTCGGCAGGGTATGCAGAACACTTGCTTGTGCCTTAGGTAAATCTATTCTGCACACGCAGGTGGAGTTCACCGCTCAGCTTGGGTGTGGTGATAAAAAAAGGCGATTGGGAATAGACCCTCCGGCTATGCTCATGGCGACAAAAAAGTACCTTTTTCACCGTTTTTTACTTGACCAAATTGATTTTGTATATTAAGATTTTCTATAGTCGTTCCAAGGGTGGAACCGACCTCTGGCAAGCATGTCAAACCTAAGCCCTTCTAAATAATAATTCCGTTTTATTGTTATTTAAGGAGATAAGCTTATGGCATCTCAAGGACTCCTGTTCTCAGAACCGGCAATCGCTGAAACCTGCGTATGGTGCGAATTGTCCGAAGGCATCAACCCGGCTGAATGGGCAAATTTATGCCGGTATATCGGCACTCTAAGCAAAAGGAATTTCGAACGTATTCAAAAGCAAATCCTGCCCCAACCTGACATTACGAGAAACAGGCCAAAAAACTCCACCTTATCGAACATTCCATTAGTCAGCATTGGCCCCAGCGGCATAGGCGGTCAGTACCAGACGGAAAATTTCGAATAAAACCGAAAAAATTTACCACCCTGACAAGAGTATGCAAAACAAAGCCAAAGTTAAAATAGGCAAAATGAACTTAAACTCCTATTCAGGAAAGAATTATGAAAATATACACAATTCGGACATTTGGTGAAATGAGAAATCAAACCCAATTTTCTCACTTTCCTGTCGCAAAATCGGCCAATCCCTCACTATATTGTGAGAACTGAAATCCCAAGAGATTTTTCGAGGTGTAGAAATGTACGAGACTGATGAATACTACGTAGAGCGCTGTTTGGATGGCCATCCAGATGATTTTCGCTATATTGTGCGTCGCTATCAGTCGGTTTTGCTGGCTCACCTGGCCGGTAAGTTGGGTAACAAAGACCGTGCCGAGGAGGCCGCACAGGAATCGTTCGTTCGGGCCTACTTTAACATGAATAAGTTAAAGAGCCCCGGCTCTTTCTTTTCCTGGCTGCTCGGTATCGCCGACCGGGTCGCAAAGGAGCACCACAGGAAGGAGCATCTCAAGCGACAAAAGGAAATCGTCCGCTCATTCTCGCAGGAAGCACCGCGTGTTGAACTCTCACCGGATTATGGTCTTGAAGCGGCAATCGGCAAACTACCTGAGGCGTACAGGAAAGTTGTCCTGCTGCGATATTACGGTGACTGCTCATGCTCACAGGTAGCTGAGCAGCTTGATATGCCGTTAGGCACAGTAACTAAAACATTATCAAGGGCCTATGCCATGCTGCGTCAGTCAATGCGGCAGAAGCAGGCGGAAGTAAGTGAGGTGTAACAATGAATTGCGCAGAATGTAAAGAGCTTTTGGTCGCATACATCGAAGGGCTTTTGGACGAATCGCAAAAACAGTCCGTCGCAGAACACCTGAAGGACTGCCGCACCTGCCGGGACGAAACACAAGAGCTTACAAACCTTCAAAGCCGTCTGGTTAATAACGGCAAGACGGTTGCTCAGAGCAATCTCGAAGACAAGGTCTTAAACCGGATTGTTCGTGAGCAGAACGTAAGGCTCAAAGCTGCAGGCAAGGCCCTAAAGTTAAGGAGTATAATTATGAAGAGTCCATTTGTAAAAATAGCCGCTGCGGCGGTGATAATTATTGCAGCGATGGTAGTACTAAATCCTTTTGGGAGCACTGTAACATTTGCTAAGGTTGTCGAACCGCTTCTAAATGCGAAGACTATGATTTTCGATTCCATTCTCGGTGATGAAGAAACAGGCACTACAATACATGAGGTGATTGTCGGCCAAAAAATCAGAAGGACCATCTCGAACGTGCCCGGAATGACGATGATTGTTGACCCGGAAAATTCGAGAATGCTTGTCCTCAATGACACAGATAGCTCCGCTGGTTATGTCGATATATCAGGTCAGGTCGGGCAGCAACATCAAAGCTATTTAAAGTTCCTTCGTTATGTCATCACAAAACTAAAAGACAATCACGAGAATCTTGGCGAAGAGGAAATTGATGGCCAAAAAGCTATCGTATTCGAAGCCAAAGGCCCAAACGAACGAATCAAGATTTGGGCCGACCCTGAAACGGCCTTACCAATAAGAGTAGAGCTTGGTATAGGACAAATGTCCACGATTCTGAAGAATTTCCAGTTTAATCCTCAGATAGACCAGTCGCTGGTAAGTATGGAAGTCCCTGCCGGCTATAATTTAGATGAAACCGAATTCGATATGACAGGCATAACCGAGGAAGATTTCATTGAAAGCCTGCGGATTTGGGCAAAGGTAATAGGAGACGGCGTATTCCCGGATGCGATTGGCACCGAAAACGCCATGAAACAGGTACCTGTGCTCGGACAAAAGTTAGGTACCATGAATCTTTCTAAAGAAGAAGCAACACAAATGGGAATGAATTTCGGAAAAGGAATGATATTCCACCAATCATTAGAGACCGGTAGCAATCCATGGCAATATACCGGACAAGGCGTAAAACTCGGTGACGCGGGCAAGGCGGTATTCCGGTATCAGCCGGAAGGCTCATCTACCTGGCGTGTTATTTATGGTGATTTGAGCGTAAAGGACGTGGCGGAAAAAGACCTGCCTAAATAAACCCACCATTCAAGTCGGACTTTTACTGCAAAGGCCGGGTCAATCAGACCCGGCCTTTCACCCTAATAAAAAAGCGGAGGAAATCATATAATGCATCTAAAAAATCCACTTAAAAAAGTAATTTTATTTAGAGTAAAACACTCCTGAACATCGTTATACTGGTGATAATCGATTATTCCTGATATCAGGTAAAAGAGTATATGCTCGAAGACAAATTGCTTTTGTGGAAATTCAAACGCGGCAATAAAGATGCTTTTCAGCTTATCTATGAAAAGTATTTCGACGATTTGCTGAATTTAGCGGCCAACCTATTAAACGATAAAGCGCAGGCCGAGGATGTCGTGCAGGATGTTTTTATCTCATTTGTGCAGTCCGTGGACAAGTTTCATCTTAGAGGAAGTTTGAAAGGTTTTCTGGCGACCTGTGTTGCCAACCGGGCACGCGATTATTTAAGAAGAGGCAAACGCAGAAAAGCCGTTGCTCTGGACGATGCAGAGCAAACGGCATCGGATATAAAAAGCCCTGTTCAACTTGTAATAAACAATGAAGAATTGCAGGAAGTTAATCAGGCTATTACAGAGTTGGCATACGAACAACGAGAGGCGATTATGCTTCGTTTACACGGCCAGATGAGGTTCAGGGAAATAGCCCAGTTGCAGAACGTTTCAGTTAAAACAGCATTAAGTCGGTACAGATACGGTTTGGACAAGCTGCGCTCAACTTTGAACGGAGAGGTATGTAAATGAGACCGGCAAATAACATGGAAAAGCTTGTTAAGAAGCTGCGTTACAAAGCCAGCGCCGAGACTCACGACAGAGTCCTTGGCAATGTAATGAAGGCGCTGGATGAATCTGAAAAACAAAAAACCGGCGAGACATCGCCGAGTATGTGGAGAATAATTATGAGAAGTCCAATTACAAAAATAGCCGCCGCTATTGCGGTAATCGCTGGTGCGTTAATAGTGATACACTTTATGAGCCTGTCCACGATGACATTCGCCGAAGTCGTTCAGCCCATTCTCAATGCCCAGACAGCGGAATTAGATATTGTTATGGGTGAAGAGGGGCAGGGGCCTGTCGTTCACGATATGATAAAAGGCCCGCGAATCAGAAGAACTTTTTCGGCCATGGAAGATGCCGTCGTCATTATTGATTTGGAAGCAGGCAGGGTTCTGACATTGACTATTTCCAAAAAAGAGGCGATTTATGTTGATTTAAAGGGCATGCCTTCGATGCCCAATTATCTGGAAATGCTGAGAAATGTCATTAACATGTTACAGAACAGTCCCCACTTTGAAGTTGAAGATCTTGGACAGCAGGAAATCGAAGGGCAAATGGCTATTGGTTTTCGAGCCGTACACCCCAGGGGTGAGTTAACAATCTGGGCCGACCCTGAAACCGCACTGCCAGTACGCGTCGAACAAACGGAGCAACAACTGAATATTATCTGTAAAAATTTCAAATTCGATGAGCCTTTGGATGATTCTTTGTTCAGTATGGATGTTCCCGAGGGATATTCAATGCAGCAAACCGAGATTGATTTGATGGGATCCACTGAGGAAGATTTTATCGAAGGTCTTCGTGTGCGAGCAGAGGTCTTTGAAGACGGCATGTTTCCCGAAAGCATCGCCATAGAGGACTATATCA
>JASFVS010000353.1:0-3328 GCA_050049715.1 Phycisphaerales bacterium | reverse complement strand
GATGGCCATGCCAATGGCAGGTCTATTATGTTTGGTCGAATGAATTTTGCCGATTCGACTGTAAATACCATATTCACAGCCACAACTGTTACGGATACTGGTGAAAACGCCTGGGGTGGTAACCAAAGCAACGTGGCAGCCGGCATGCTGGCGTTGGTGGGCGGCAACAATCCAACTTATTGGGGCATTGTTGAGTCTATGGATGGTGATACAGTAACCGTAAATAACTGGACAAATGCTGATTCAACCGCCGTCATTGAAACGCCCGGCAATGAAACAGCAGTGCATATAGTTCGATTCAGTGAAAACAATATAGTCCTGAACAATATCTTTGACAGTTCCCAAGCCCATTACACAATTACTTTTGATTTCAATCCACGGTGCGGTGAAGATTACATAGATTATAATTGCTATCAGAAAGGATTGCGGGCTTTCTCCAACATGGGTCAGGCGAGTCAGAATAACTTAAGTGATTTTCAGATGAAGTGGCCATCGTGGTCAAAAATTTTCCCTGATAACGATGCGCACAGTATCGAAGCTGACCCACAATTTGTTGATATAGCCAATGGGGATTTCAGACTCGGGCCAATGTCACCCTGCTTGAATGCGGGCAAGCCGACTCCTAATGGTGGTTACACAGATATTGGGGCCTGGCAGGAATAAACCGTGATGTCTTGCTGCCAGGCGATTGTAATGAACGATAAATCCTAAACAACATCGAAGCCTGTATTGAACGAAACCGAGGGGTCTAAATTTTCAAAACCATTTGTTTCTGTCATTCGATTTTAGATATTCTAATTTATTTAGAATTTGCGAATATTAGGAATAGGATATATGTCAGGGCAGAGGGAACATAGTATCTTAAAGCAATGCTTCTTCCTTATGTTACTCTGTTTCGCGTCCCAGTCGAGCCTGACTGAGGCAAGAGTTAACCTTGCGCGAAATAAGAGTTATACGTTTTCACCTAAGCCCAATTATTATCTATGCACAGATAAATCCGATGCAATCCAACTCACTGACGGCAGAAAATCCGGCAGTAAATGGACAAATAAAAGCACAGTCGGCTGGCAGAAGGCAGAGCCAGCTGTAGAAATTATAATAGACATTGGTGAAAAATCGGCCATCTATGAAATACGAGTTCATACAGTTGGGGGAGGTTTCGCGGACGTAGAATTCCCGAAATATATAGCCGTATTGCTAAGCGACGACCATCGAACATTCCGATTCGGCGGACTGATCAGTAATAAATATTTGACCGATATCCGAAGTTCAGGTTTCCGTGGTGTTGAGCGTACAATGAGCATCGAAAATATTAATACCTCAGGTCGATACATCAAACTTATCATCATGCCCACAAAACGCTATGTATTTCTTGATGAGATCGAAGTGCTGGGAGATTCGCTTTCAGCCTTAAAAAATATTAGACTTCGAGAAAATCTCAGAACATTCAGTTCTAATAAAACACTACTTGAAAAAATCGAAGATTACCTGCAATTTGACGAAAATGTCACAACTACACTCAAAACAATTAAAGATAGTGAATTTGCATCATCCAACGGACAATACCTAAAGGAGCTTGAAGGGCTGGCACGAAAAACAAATACACCGACGAACACAATACATTCAACCAGAAAGCTGGACGCCATGAAAAACCGGTTTGGAAAAATTCGAGCCGGGATATACAAAACAATATACAAAAAGCCGTATGTGTGCCTGCCTGCAGAACCGACGAAGATTGTATTTGAGAAGGAGATGCCGCTTCACGAAAACAAAAGGGACATTAATATCCAAGCGTGGCAAAACGAATATGAATCGGCCGCGTTCAATATTATAAACTGTTCCGACGAAGCGCTAACAATGTCCGTCTCTATTTCACCGTTACTCAACTCAACCGGCGAACAAATGGACAGCCACAGGACTTTCACAATCAGAAGAGCGATATATATTAAAGGTAGTGGTGTTGGTTCAATAGCGGACGCCCTTGTATTACAGGGCGAGCGGCTATTTGTTCTGCAGCCGGGTGAGCTGACTCAAATATGGTTGACTATATTCAATCCGACCCTCGCGGCCGGCATTTACAGGGGACGTATCGGCGCGCTGGCAAAGACCGAATCGGATGAAACTCTGCCGATAGAAAGCTTGCCAGTTACTATAAAAGTGCAAAAATACAAACTCCCCCCGAACATTGCACTTAATACATGCAACTGGGCGTACTATAGAATAGCTTCCCAAGCAGAAATGGCCGAGGACCTCTTTAGTCATCATATTAACGTCTTCGTTGTTCCTCCACATAATCTGCCTTTTCTGCGATTTACTTCGGACAGACCCGGCGTTATCAGGAAACCGAATTATACAAGATTAGACAATAACCTTCGTAATCACAACTACGCCAGGACATACCTGCTCGCTCTTGATTTCAACAGCAGTAAAAAAGACCGCGGCCGATTTGGAAAAGTCAAATGGATGACTCCGGAATGGAAAAATGTTTTTACATCATGGCTAAGAGAGCTGGTAAGACACCTCAAAAATGCCGGTGTTGGTTATGACAAGTTCGCACTTTATCCATTCGACGAGAGTTTGTGTAACGAATTTTACGAACTGGCCAAACTAATTAAAAACATAAACCCACAAATAAGAATCTATGCCAACTCCTTCAGCAAGGGACCAAAAGATTTTGTTCGATTTCGAGAGCTTGTTGATATATGGTGCCTTCAGGACAGTCACTGCCAGCGGCATCCTGAATGGCTGGAACAAATTAAAAGTTTCGGAAAAGAAGTATGGACTTACGAATGTCTTGAGCCAATGAAAGCCCAGGAGCCTTACTCATATTATCGCCTATTGCCCTGGCGTGCTTTTAAGCGAGGGCAAACCGGTGCAGGCTTCTGGATTTATTATTACGGACTTAATTTTAAGGCCGGTGCCGTTCCCTGGAACGATACCCAAAGGCCGATGGGATTTTCCGGTGTCGTTTACGGCAGCATCGAGAGTCTCGTAAAAGACCTCGGTGAGAACATAGTACCATCACGGCGCTGGGAAGCGTGGCGAGAGGGAGTCGAGGATTATCAATATCTCCATGAATTACAGCAGGCGATTAATGAAACAAGATTAAAAGACCCTGCAACAGCAAATAAAACACAGGAAATTCTCGACAGCCAGGTCAATCGAGTTCTGAGCAAACAGGACGACAGCAAGGCTGTGTACGAAGCCAGAGAAATATTATCTGATATGTTGCTTAAATTAACAAGTCAGGGTAATTAGCCGCAACAGAATATTTCCAATGTCACTAAGAAAACGAATAATTATGAACGCCGGCTCGAACTGGGCGAGC